>NZ_LPWD01000030.1 GCF_001723295.1 Methyloceanibacter marginalis | reverse complement strand
TCACAAATGTCGCCCCGGCCCCGGTCGGTCACCCTGTACGAACTCGAGCCGCCGCCCGGCACGAAGTCCTCGCGCGTCATCGGTTTGGCCGACGACATCGCCCGGTCCATGAGCGCGATTGCCGCACGCGTCGCCGTGGTGCCGGGCCGCAATGCCATCGGTATCGAGTTGCCGAACGACCGGCGCGAAATGGTGATGCTGCGCGAGATGTTCGAGTCGTCCGACTTCCAGGATACGGATGCGCGGCTGGCGTTGTCGCTCGGCAAGACGATCGGCGGCGAACCGATGATCGCCGACCTGTCGCGCATGCCGCACCTTCTGATTGCCGGTACCACGGGCTCGGGCAAGTCGGTCGGGATCAACACGATGATCCTGTCGCTGCTCTACCGGCTGTCGCCCGAGCAGTGCAAATTCATCATGATCGATCCGAAGATGCTGGAACTGTCGGTGTATGACGGGATTCCGCATCTTCTGGCGCCGGTGGTGACCGACCCGAAGAAGGCCGTGGTCGCGCTGAAATGGACCGTGCGCGAGATGGAGGAACGCTACAAGCGCATGTCGAAGCTCGGTGTGCGCGACATCAAGGGCTACAACTCCCGCGTCCTCCAGGCCGAAGCCAAAGGCGAGATGCTGACCCGCACGGTGCAGACCGGCTTCGACCGCGAGACCGGCCGCGCCATCTACGAGCAAGAGGAAATGGACTACGAGTTCATGCCCTACATCGTCGTGATCGTCGACGAGATGGCGGACCTCATGATGGTGGCTGGCAAGGACATCGAGGCGGCTGTCCAGCGGCTCGCGCAGATGGCGCGCGCGCCGGCATCCATCTCATCACCGCGACTCAACGTCCGAGCGTCGACGTGATCACCGGCACGATCAAGGCGAACTTCCCCACCCGCGTAAGCTTCCAGGTCACCTCGAAGATCGACAGCCGCACTATTCTCGGCGAGCAAGGCGCCGAACAACTACTCGGTCAGGGCGACATGCTCTATATGGCGGGCGGCGGGCGGATCATCCGCGTACATGGGCCCTTTGTGTCGGACGACGAGGTCGAGAAGGTCGTGCGCCATCTCAAGAGGCAAGGGGTGCCCGCCTATCTCGACGCGGTCACCGATGAGGCGGAGAACGAGGACGACGACGAGGGCGGCCCCTCCGAATACGGTGACAGCGGCGACGAGCTCTACGACCAGGCCGTGGCCGTGGTTCTGCGCGACCGGAAGGTCTCCACGAGCTACATTCAGCGACGGCTGGGGATCGGCTACAATCGCGCGGCGACCTTGATCGAGCGCATGGAGAACGAGGAGCTGATCGGCCCCGCTAATCATGCCGGCAAGCGCGAGATTCTGGTGGGTGACGACGAGGCCGCAGCGCCTTATTAGGGCGTTTGACTCCGCCGCCAAGAAGTTGACCAGATTTGGCGGAATCATCTATCGAATGTCTCAAAGCTTACGTCCTCGCCCCGACTGGACGCGACGAGAGGGTTTATGACAATCCGCAGTGCCGCCAGGGTCCTCGCCAGCCTGCCAATCGCCCTGAGCCTGACCGCCGGGCTGGCCTTTGCGCAGGACAGCTCGACGACCGTACCCAAATCGCCGATCACCGGAGGAAATGCCGAACAGGGTGGTGGTGCGCCCGAAAGTGCGTTGCGCCCGTCTATCGGCCAGGACGTGGTGCCGCCGGACAATGCCGCGCCCGTCGAGGAGATCACGCCGACGGCGATCGACGAAGGGGCGAGTTGGGAGGCGGCGGTCGAGGCGACCGATGCGCCCACACCTCTCATCGGTGCGGAGCAGGCAGAAGCGGTCAATCGCATCAACGCCTATTTCAACGACATCACCAATCTGCAAGGTCATTTCGAACAGGTCGATCCCAACAGCAAGCGCACGTCTGGCCGCTTCTACGTGCAGCGGCCCGGTAAGATCCGCTTCGACTACGCGCCGCCGAGCGCGCTACGCATCCTGGCCGACGGGCACTCCCTGGCGATCGAAGACTCGGACCTCAAAACCGTGGAGAAGTATCCGATCAAATCGACACCGTTCCGGTTGCTGCTGACGGACACCGTCGATCTTGGCCGCGACGCGCGTATCGTCGGCGTCGAGCGGCAGGACGGAACACTTGCCATTTCACTGGAAGACCGCGGGGGTGAGGCCGCCGGGCGGATCAAACTCTATTTCAATGCGAACCCGGAGCTCGAACTGAAGGAGTGGGTGATCACCGACGCTCAAGGCCTGACCACCCGGGTCACCGTCAACAATATTGTCGCCGGGCGACGCGTGGCGACTGGATGGTTCGATTCCAAGGACTTCAACCAGTCTCCCTTCCGTTAGGAAGCGGCTGTAAACCCTAAGTGAATCAATCTTTTAAGGTGGGGCCCTAAGGCCGTTTACACCTTGTTAAATTTTCCGGGCGACGGGCGTTGAAATCGCCCGGCGATCTACATATCTGTTGTTTCAGAAGCGGACTACATCGATTTCATCGGTAGTGCCCCCCGTCTAGCCGAAGATGTAGTTCGCTCGTGCCGGCTTCCCTCCCGGCACGCGCGCGAAGAACGCGCTTCTGGCGTCCAACCCTGCGCAGCGGTTGGACGCCTTTTTATTTTTCGAATCTGTTGAATGTCTGCATAACCGGCGCACGCTGCGGTGCTTGCGCTTGCCCCTGCGCGCCGAACGCCATACCAGCTGTCACAATGCGTCTTCGGCTCGCCACGTGGAACATCAACTCGGTCAGGCTTCGGCTCGACCTGGTGGAGCGCTTCGTGCGGGCCGAGAAGCCCGACGTGCTCTGCCTGCAAGAGATCAAGTGCCAGGAAGATCAGTTTCCCCGCGCGGCCCTCGAGGCGCTGGGCTTTCCCCATATCGCGGTCTGCGGCCAGAAGGGCTATCACGGCGTGGCGACGCTTTCGCGTATCCCTTTCAAGCGCGCCGACCGCCGCGACCTTTGCGGACGGGGTCAGGCTCGGTATTTGGCCGTGGCGCTCGACGGCGCGGCGCCGGGCCGTAAGCCCTTGTCCTGCCATAATGTCTACGTGCCGGCCGGCGGCGACATCCCCGACCCCGCGATCAACGACAAGTTCCAGCACAAGCTCGATTTCCTCGACGCCATGACCGCCTGGTTCGGCGGCTATCGCGCCAAGGGCAAGAACCGCATGATCCTTGTCGGCGACCTCAACGTGGCGCCGCTGCCGACCGATGTCTGGTCCCATAAGCAGCTCCTCAAAGTGGTGAGCCACACGCCCCCGGAGACCAGCCGGCTGGAGCAGGTGCGGGCCGCCCATGACTGGATCGACGTGATGCGACGTCATGTCTCGCCCGAACAAAAGCTGTTCACCTGGTGGAGCTACCGCAACCGTGACTGGCGCGCCTCGAACCGCGGCCGGCGGCTCGACCATGTCTGGGCCACCCCGGCGCTCGACGGAGCGGCGGTTGCCATGCGGGTCCTCGACCAAACGCGTGACTGGCCGCGCACCTCGGACCATGTACCAGTCATTGCGGACTTCGAGATCGACTAAGGGACGAGCTTGTAGCCGCCGGTCTCGGTGATGAGGAGTTCGGCTTGCGATGGGTCTTTCTCGATCTTCTGGCGCAGCCGGTAGATATGCGTTTCGAGCGTATGCGTCGTGACGCCGGCCGTATAGCCCCACACCTCATGCAGCAGAACGTCTCGCGTCACCACGCGCTCGCCGGCACGATAGAGATATTTCAAGATCGAGGTCTCTTTTTCGGTGAGCCTGATCTTGCTGCCGCCGGAGTCGAGGAGCAGCTTCGCCGCCGGCTTGAAGGTATAGGGACCGATGGTGAAGACGGCGTCTTCGCTTTGCTCATGCTGCCTGAGCTGCGCGCGGATACGGGCCAGCAGAACGCCGAGACGGAAGGGCTTGGTTACATAGTCGTTGGCGCCCGACTCCAAGCCGAGAATGGTATCGGCATCGGAAGCCTGGGCCGTGAGCATAACCACAGGGCCTTTGAAGCCGCCGCGCCGCAGAAGCTTGCAGGCCTCCCGGCCATCGAGATCGGGCAGACCGACATCGAGCAGAACCAGGTCCACATGACCGTTGCGGGCAAGTTTCAGTCCCTCTTGCGCGGTGGAGGCCAGCTCCGTGTCGAACTCCTCGTGAAGCGAAAGCTGCTCGCTCAAAGACTCGCGAAGCTCATCGTCATCGTCGATGATGAGGATCCTGCGCGCGTTGCTCATCTGCCCGTCCTTGCTGGGGGGTTCCAAAGACTGTGCTCCGGAGGGTTGTAAGGGGGCGCTGGCCCGGCGACAAGCATGTCGAACCCGTGACACGGGCCAAAAGAGCCAGGAATCATGAGAGTTAGGCGATCAAGGCCCATCGTTGTGCGCCGCGCGCCAGGCGCCCTTGCCAGGCGCGGGTCCAGCTTCGTCTTGACGTACGGCAGGCCGCCATCGGCCGAGGGAGCGTGAAACCGCTCAAGCGCGAGGGCGACGGCGGCACGCCGCTTGGGCGCTTTCCCGTGCGGCTCGTCCTCTACCGCCCCGACAAGATCCCGCGGCCGCGGACATCGCTGCCGGTGCGGGCGATCCGGGCCGGGGACGGATGGTGCGACGACCCGAGAGACCGCAACTACAACCGGCTGGTGCGGCTTCCTTCGAAACGGAGCGCCGAGGGGCTGATGCGGGACGACGGGCTTTACGATCTTGTTCTGGTGCTTGGCTACAATGACCGGCCGCGCATCCGGGGAAAGGGCAGCGCCATCTTCATGCATCTTGCCCGGGACGGCTACACGCCGACGGAAGGCTGCGTGGCGCTCTCGCGGCGTGATCTCTTGGCGGTCCTTGCCGAGATCGAGAGCGGCACGACCGTCCTCATCACGCGTTAGTCGAGGAGCACCCGCGTGCCGAAGATGGCGGTGCCGACGCGCACATAAGTAGCGCCGAAAGCGATGGCCTTCTCGAAGTCACCGCTCATGCCCATGCTGAGCTCGTCGAGCCCGATCTCCTTGGCAAGCTTGGCGAGAAGCGCGAAGTGCATCGACGGTTCCTCGTCAAGCGGCGGAATGCACATGAGCCCGTCGATGGCGAGACCGAACGTGTCGCGGCAGAGCGTCACGAAGTCAGCCGTCTCTTCGGGCGCGATCCCGGCCTTTTGCGGTTCCTCGCCGGTATTGACCTGAACGAAGAGGCGCGGACGCTTTCCCGTACGCTTCATTTCTTCGGCGAGGGCACGGGCAAGTTTGGGCCGGTCGAGGGTCTCGATGACATCGAACAGGGCCACGGCCTCTTTCACCTTGTTCGTCTGAAGCGGCCCGATGAGATGAAGCTCGAGATCCGAATGCAGCGCCTTGAGCGCCGGCCATTTGGCTTGCGCCTCCTGCACGCGGTTCTCGCCGAAGATGCGCTGACCTGCTTCGATGGCATCTTCGATGGCAGCAGCGGGCATCGTCTTGGTCACGGCGACAAGCTCGGCCGTGCTCGGCTTCCGGCCGGCGGCTTCCGCCGCGAGCACGATCTCTTCTTTCACCTGACGGAGGCGCTCCGGAATCTCGGCGGCGGAGTGGCTTTCAGCGCTCATGCAAGGTACCTAGCAGGCATCTTCGGGTCCGTGGCGGCCTGCGGCAACGCGATTCGGCGCAACTTGACCGTTTCGGGCATTTGGGTTCGATTGCCGCGCCGAATCGATGTGAGGAATGGATAAGACAGATGGCCGCGGACCGCTACGACGCGCCGACACGCGAAAAGCACTGGCAGCAGGCGTGGGAGCTGAAGAGCCTCTTCGAGGCCAGCGAGGACGACCAACGGCCGAAATACTATGTTCTTGAAATGTTCCCGTACCCGTCCGGACGCATCCATATGGGCCATGTACGGAACTACACGATGGGCGACGTGGTCGCCCGCTATATGCGGGCCCGCGGCCACAACGTGCTCCACCCGATGGGCTGGGACGCCTTTGGCTTGCCCGCGGAGAACGCCGCCATCGAGCGGGGCGTGCACCCGGCGAAGTGGACCTACGACAACATCGCCACTATGCGCGGCCAACTAAAGAGTATGGGTCTGTCGCTCGACTGGTCGCGCGAGCTCGCCACCTGCGATGTCGAATACTATCACCAGCAGCAAAAGCTGTTCCTGGACATGCTCGCGGCGGGGCTCGTCGACCGCAAGACGCGCAAGGTGAATTGGGACCCGGTGGACAAGACCGTGCTCGCCAACGAGCAGGTGATCGACGGGCGCGGCTGGCGCTCGGGTGCGCTGGTCGAGCAACGCGAGCAGCCGGAGTGGGTGTTCAAGATCACCGACTATGCGGAAGATCTGCTCGACGCGCTTCAGGATCTGGACCGTTGGCCTGAGAAGGTGCGCTTGATGCAGGCGAACTGGATCGGCCGCTCGGAAGGTCTCATCGTGCGCTTCGAGACGATCGAAGGCACCGCACCGGAAGACTTCGCGACCATCGAAGTCTTCACCACGCGACCCGACACGCTGTTCGGCGCGGCGTTCCTGGCCATCGCGCCGGACCATAAGCTGGCGCGGGCCATCGCATCCACAGACAGAGACTCACAAGCCTTTATCGATGAATGCCATCACCACGGCACCAGCGCCGCGGAACTCGAGACACTCGAGAAGAAGGGATTCGACACCGGCGTGCGCGTGGCGCACCCCGTGATCGAGGGCGCCGAGCTTCCCGTCTACATCGCCAACTTCATCCTGATGGAGTACGGCACCGGCGCCATCTTCGGCTGTCCCGCGCATGATCAGCGCGACCTCGAGTTCGCGCGTGCCTACGACCGGCCAGTGACGCCGGTCGTGCTGCCGCCGGGCGAGGATCCGAGCACGTTCGAGATTGGCGAAGAGGCCTATACCGGCGACGGCGTGATGATCAATTCCGACTTTCTCGACGGACTCGCCATGGCCGACGCGAAGATCGCCATGGCCGACCGCTTGGCGGCGCGCACGTCGGACGGAGCTCCGCAAGGGGTGCGGAAGACCGAGTTTCGCTTGCGGGATTGGGGCATTTCACGGCAGCGCTATTGGGGCTGTCCGATCCCCATGATCCATTGCGAGACTTGCGGCATCGTGCCGGTGCCGGCGGACGATCTCCCCGTGAAGCTCCCCGACGACGTCAGCTTCGATGTGCCAGGCAATCCGCTCGACCATCATCCCACGTGGAAGACCGTCGCCTGCCCGAATTGCGGTGGCATCGCCCGACGCGAGACCGACACGATGGATACGTTCGTCGACTCGTCCTGGTACTTCGCGCGCTTTTGCTCGCCGCGTGCTTCCGTGCCCACCGATACCAACGCCGTCGGATATTGGCTGCCGATCGACCAGTATATCGGCGGCGTGGAGCACGCGATCTTGCACCTTCTGTATTCGCGCTTCTTCACGCGCGCGATGCACAAGACTGGACACGTCACGATCGATGAGCCGTTCCGCGGTCTGTTCACCCAAGGCATGGTCACGCACGAGACCTACAAGGATGCGGACGGCAAGTGGCTGCTCCCCGAAGAGGTCACCTTGCGCGACGGCAAGGCGGTGCAGGTGAAGACCGGCGCGCCGGTCACGGTCGGCGCCGTCGAGTCCATGTCGAAGTCGAAGAAGAACGTGGTCGACCCCGACAACATCATCGGCGCGTACGGCGCCGATACGGCGCGCTGGTTCATGCTGTCCGACACGCCGCCGGAGCGCGACATCGAATGGACCGCCGGCGGTGTGGAAGGTGCGCATCGTTTCCTTCAACGGGTCTGGCGGCTGGTGGGCGAGGCGGCCGATAAAGGCGCCGCGCCGGGAACGCCAGCGCCCGTCGAGAGTGGGACCGAGGCAGAGGCACTGCGCCGGGCCGCACATAAAGCCGTGGCCGGCGTGACCGGGGCTATCGAGAAGTTGCGCTTCAACACGGCCGTAGCCAGATCTACGAGCTGGCCAACGCGCTCTCGTCTGCGTTGCAGGGCCTCTGCGAAGCAATCCGAGGACGATCTCAAGTTCGCGATGCGGGAGGCCGCACAGCTCTTGGCGCGAATCGCAGCCCCCATGGTGCCCCATCTGGCGGAGGAATGCTGGGCGCTCCTTGGAAATGAAGGGCTTGTGGCCGAACAGCCCTGGCCGGAGGCGGATTCGGCCCTGTTGACCGAGGATACGGTGACCATCGCCGTCCAGGTGAACGGCAAGAGGCGAGACGAATTGACGATTGCGCGAGACGCCTCGAAGGAAGATATTGAAGCTGCGGCGCTAGGGCTCGAAAATGTGACCCGCGCCATAGGGGGACGGAAGATCAAGAAGGTCGTGATCGTGCCGCAGAGGATCGTCAATGTGGTGGCGTAATCCTGCTTTTGCGCTGGTGGCTTGCGCCGGGCTGGCCGGGCTTGGCCTGGCGGGCTGCGGATTCCAGCCGCTTTACGGCTCGAATTCCACCACCGCGAGCGGCGCCAAGCTGTCGGAAACCATGGCGGCCGTCGATGTCCAGCCGATCCCCGGTCGCGTGGGCCAGAAGGTGCGCAACGAGCTGATCTTCGCGAACACGGGTGGCGGCGTTGCGGCGCCTCAAAAATTCAAGCTGAGGATCGCCATCCGCGAACAGGTCATCAATCAGCTCGTGCGGATCTCGGGTGACGCCAAAGGTCAGGTCTACCAGCTCGAGGCGAGCTTCAAGCTGATCGACGCCTCGAACGGC
Organism: Methyloceanibacter marginalis; assembly: GCF_001723295.1. Taxonomy (GTDB): domain Bacteria; phylum Pseudomonadota; class Alphaproteobacteria; order Rhizobiales; family Methyloligellaceae; genus Methyloceanibacter; species Methyloceanibacter marginalis. The sequence continues at coordinate 9,881 of NZ_LPWD01000030.1, read as the reverse complement.
GCGGTCATCCATCAGGGATCGGCCGTGTCTCGCGCGCCCTACAGCCGCTACCAAGAGATCTTCGCCAATGTGCGCGCTCGCTACGACGCGGAAAACCGCGCCGCCGAGACCGTGTCGGAGAGCATCAAGACCCAAGTCGCGGCCTTCCTCGCCAGCTCGGCTTGAGCGTCGCTGGGCTTCGCCTGACCTGAACCCTTCTCGCGGATTGTGCCGTCATGGTCGCCCATAAAGCCTCGGCCGTTCCGCGCTTTTTGAAATCTCCCGATCCCAGCTGCCGCGCCGTGCTCGTCTATGGACCGGACGCGGGTCTTGTGTCCGAACGCGCCGCGGCGCTGACGGGGACCCTGGCGCGCCGGCAGGGAGCCGACGCAGAGATTATCCGTCTCGACGACCGCGACTTCGCCGAGGACCCGGCCCGACTCGACGTCGAGTTGCGCACTCAGCCCATGTTCGCCAGCGCCAAGGTGGTGCGGGTGACGGCCGGAAGCCGGCTCGACGTGCCCTCGTTGAAAGCGCTGCTTGACGAGCCATCGGATAATGCGCTGATCGTCGAGGCGGGCAATCTCCGGCCCGATTCGGGCTTGCGCAAACTGTTCGAGAAGCTCCCCGATGCGGCGGCGCTACCCTGCTATGCCGATGAGCGCGACTTGGCCGCGGTGATCGATGCGGAGCTTGCCGAGGCCGGTCTTGCCATCGACCGCGAGACCAAGACCTATCTGACGAGCCGGCTCGGCGCCGACCACGCCATGTCGCGTACCGAGGTCGCCAAGCTCGCGCTCTACGCGCGGGGCGCCGGCAGGGTCACCCATGACGACATCGCGGCGGTCGTAGGTGACGCTGCGGAGATCGCGCTTGAGAATTTCGTCTATGCGGCAAGCGGCGGCGAAGCCAAGGACGCGCTGCGCGAATTGCAACGGCTCGCCGCGGCCGGTACTGATCGCGCCGCAGCGATGTCCGCGCTCGCCCGGCACTTCACCCGGCTCCACCAGGTGGCCTCGCGCGAGGGCAATCTCGACGAGGCGGTCCGAACTTTGCGGCCGCCGCTCCACTACAGCGCCGGGACGCTTTCGCGGCCCATTGCCGGAGGTGGGGCGCGAAGCGGCTCGCGAGCGCGCTGCCCTTGATTCAGGAAACCATCAGGCGATCGCGCCGCTCGCCCGATCTCGATAGCGCCTTCGCCGAACGGCTCCTGTTGACGCTGACATCGAAAGTTTGACGCCGTACATGGGCGTTCCTATGCATTTCCGGCTTTGACCCCGAGGAGTTGAGATGGACCAAGACGCCGCCACGTTCGAGCGCCGTAACAAGCTTTTCATGTTGCTGCGCGAACGCGCGTTCCGGCGCGGACGTGTCGTGCTGGCTTCCGGCAAGGAGAGCGACTTTTATTTCGACATGAAGCCGGCAATGCTCGACCCCGACGGCGCGGATCTCATGGCGGACCTAATTCTTCAAGAACTTCAAGGGGTTACTGCTGATGCAGTCGGCGGTCTAGAGATGGGCGCGGTGCCGCTCATTGCGCCCGTCGCGATGAAGAGCCCGGCGCACGGCCGCTATCTGCCGGGCTTCTTCGTGCGCAAAGCGGTCAAGGATCACGGCACCCAAAAGCGCGTCGACGGCAACGACATCAAAGGCAAGTCCGTGGTGATTCTCGAGGACGTGACCACCACCGGCGCCTCGGCCATGGACGCGGTCAAGGCAGTCGAAGCCGCGGGCGCCCAGGTCACGCTGGTCATCTCGATCCTCGACCGGGGCGAGGGGGCGGCAGCGCTTTACGCGGAAGCGGGCGTGCCATTCAAATCGCTATTCAAGGCCGAAGAGTTTCTGAGCGACGGCTGAGATCAGCGCGGCCGGCGCATGAGCCTGGTGCGGATATCCTCGAACTGATCGAAGCTCGTATAGCGGATGCGAAGCTCGCCGCGCTCGCCACGTCCGGATTTGATCTCGACCTTGAGGCCAAGCGCGTCGTGCAACTCCGACTCCGCCGCGCGCGTGTTGGCATCCTTGCCGGCCGCCTTTTTGCGCTTGGGCTTCTCGCTTTCCTCTTGGGCCAGCGCTTCCACCTGGCGCACCGTCAACCCTTCCTTAACGATGCGGGCGGCAATCGCGGCGGCGTCGGGATGGCCGATCAGGGCGCGCGCATGGCCGGCGCTGAGGCCGCCTTGCCGCACCAAGTCCTGGACCGACTTCGGCAACTTGAGCAGACGGAGCGTGTTGGCAAGGTGACTGCGGCTCTTGCCGATGACCTTGGCAAGGTCCTCTTGGGTGTAGCCGTGGCCTTGCATCAGGGCGTGATAGCCCTCGCCCTCCTCGATGGCGTTCAGGTCCTCGCGCTGGACGTTCTCAATGATGGCGACCTCGATCGCTTCCTGGTCAGACAGCGCCCGGATGACGACCGGCACCTCGTGCAGGTTCGCGCGCTGCGCCGCGCGCCAGCGCCGTTCGCCGGCGACGATCTCGAAGCGGTCCCCGCCCGCCAGAGGCCGAACCACCAAGGGCTGGACGAGACCGCGCTCGCGGATCGAGCTGGCAAGCTCGTCGAGCTGCGCGTCCGAGAAATCCCGCCGTGGATTGAAACGGCTGGCCTTCAACGCCGAGAGCGGCACGGTTTGCTGGTCGGCGCGAGCCCCCGCCTCCTCGGCGCCCTCGCCGATGAGCGATGCCAGACTTCGACCCAAGCGTTTCTTCTGTGCGCTGACCGCCATCTTTTATCTCCAGTGTTGGGCCGCCGGGGCCATCCGCATCATGCCGCCCGTATCCGGCGCTCGCGCTCGATCACCTCGGAGGCGAGCTGGATATAGGCTTGGCTGCCGGAGCATTTGTAATCGTAAAGGAGCACCGGCTTGCCGTGAGAGGGCGATTCCGCGACGCGCACATTGCGCGGAATGACCGTGGTGTAGACCTTCTCGCCGAGGACCGCGCGCACGTCCTCGACCACCTGGTCCGACAGGCTGGTGCGCTGGTCGTACATGGTGAGCACGACGCCGTGGATGCGGAGCTTGGGATTGAGGCGAACCCTGATCTCCTCGACCGTGCTCAGGAGCTGGGCCAGGCCTTCAAGCGCGAAGAACTCGCATTGGCAGGGGCACAAGCACGCGTCGGCCGCCGCCAAGGCGTTCAGGGTGAGTAAATTAAGCGACGGCGGGCAGTCGATGAGAACATAGGTCGTTCGTTCGTCCACGCTTTCGGATGCCGTCAGCTCCGCAAGGCAATCCCGAAAGCGATAATGCTTGCCGCTCGCGTTCCCAGCCTCCCTCTCGAAAGACATGAGATCGATCGTGGCCGGCACGATCGAGAGCCGCGGCACATGGGTCGCGACCTTGGCCTCCAGGATCGTGGCGTCGCCGGTGAGGACATCGAAGGTCGAGCGGTTGCGCTGCTCGATGCCGAGCCCGGTGGAGGCGTTGCCTTGCGGGTCAAGGTCGATGATCAGCACGCGCTCGCCGACGGCGGCGAGCGCCGTGCCGAGATTGATCGCCGTGGTGGTCTTGCCGACGCCGCCTTTTTGGTTGGCAAGCGCAAGGACGCGGGTGGCGGCGCGGCTCATGACCGCCTCCGCCGCAAGCCCGTCAGCTCGACGATGCGGGCATGCTCGTCGGTCAGACTGGGATGCAGGCGGAACGCGAAATCCCACCCGGCTTGCGCGGCCTCGATCTCGGCCTCTGTCTCGCGACCTTTCAGGAACAGCCCCCTGGTTCCTTCCCCGACGAACGGCTCTGCGAGCTCTAATAGGAAGGGCAGCGGCGCGAGAGCGCGGGCGCTGACCACATCCGGTCTTAGGCTTTGAGCTTTTTCGGGAAGGTCTTCAATACGCATGGCATGGATGTCCACAGGGGTCTGGAGAGCGCGAGCGACCTCGGCGAGGAAGGCGCATTTCTTGCGGTTCGATTCGACCATGTGCATGCGGAAGTCCGGCACTTGGGCTTGCAGGAGGGCAACGACGAGCCCGGGGAACCCTGCGCCCGAACCAAGATCGAGCCAGAGTCGCGCGTCCGGCGCAAGACTACCCAGTTGCGCCGAGTCGGCAAAGTGGCGCGACCAGACATTGGGGAGGGTCGAGGGCGCGACGAGATTGATCGACCGCTGCCAGTGGGCCAGCAGGTCCGCGTAGCGGCTCAGGGCCAGAATTGTTTCATGTGGAACATTAAAGGCTTCGGCGAACGATTCCGGACTGTCGATGAGGTCGAGTCCCTTAGGCCGCGCACTCATGCGCTTTTCGCTGCCGCGCCCTTTTTCAAGTGTGCCAGGAGCAGCATGAGCGCCGCGGGCGTCATGCCATCGAGGCGCGCGGCTTGGCCGAGACTCGCCGGCTTGTGGCGGGCGAGCTTCTGACGGATCTCGTTGGAGAGGCCCGGGAGCGCGTCAAACGAAAAGCCGTCAGGGATGGCGACCGCTTCATCCTTGCGGAAGGCGGCGACGTCCAGTTCCTGGCGGGCGATGTAGACGGCGTAGCGCGCATCGACCGCGAGCTGGCTCGCGATGCTCTCATCGAGCGCGCCGATCTCGGGCCAGATTCGGGCGAGGCGGGCGAGGCCGATGTCGGGGTAGCTCAGAAGGTCGAAGGCGCTGCGCTTGCGGCCGTCGCGATTGATGGTGAGGCCGGCCCTCGCAGCCTCGTCCGGCGTGAGCGCGAGACCGCGGAGCAGCGCGGCGCCCGCTTCGAGCTTCGCCGTCTTGGCTTCGAAGGCTATGCGACGAGCCTCGCCCACGCAGCCGACGGCTAGCCCCAAGGGCGTGAGGCGCTGGTCGGCATTGTCGGCGCGCAGCATCAGCCGGTACTCGGCGCGGCTCGTGAACATGCGGTAGGGCTCGGTCACGCCGCGGGTCACCAGATCGTCGATCATCACGCCGAGATAAGCCGTCGCGCGGGTGACGGCGAAGGGTTCCTTCGCGCCGGATGCCACGAGCGCGGCATTGAGACCGGCGATCAGCCCCTGCCCCGCCGCCTCCTCGTAGCCCGTGGTGCCGTTGATCTGGCCCGCCAGGAACAGCCGCCCGACGGCCTTCGTCTCCAGGCTCGGATGCAGTTCGCGCGGATCGACGTAGTCGTATTCGATGGCGTAGCCCGGACGCTTCACGCGCGCAGTCTCAAGCCCCGGAATGGTCTTGAGGAAGGCGTGCTGCACGTCCTCGGGCAGCGAGGTGGAGATGCCGTTGGGATAGACCGTGTCGTCGTCGAGTCCCTCCGGCTCCAGAAAGATCTGGTGGCTGCCGCGCTCCTTGAAGCGAACGACCTTGTCTTCGATGGACGGGCAATAGCGCGGGCCGACGCTGCCGATGGCGCCGGAATAGATCGGCGCGCGGGCGAGATTGCTGTCGATGATGGCGTGGGTCGCCTCGGTCGTGTGCGTGATGTGGCAAGGCACCTGAGGGGTCGTGATGGCCTCGGTGAGGAACGAGAACGGCACGGGCGGCACGTCGCCCTGCTGTTCCTGGAGCCGCTCCCAGGCGATCGTGGTGCCGTCGAGACGGGGCGGCGTGCCCGTCTTGAGACGTCCCATGCGAAGCCCCAACCCATAGAGCCGCTCGGACAGGCCGAGCGCCGGCGCCTCGCCCATGCGCCCCGCCGGGATCTTGGTCTCGCCGATATGGATAAGGCCGTTGAGGAAGGTGCCGGTGGTGAGCACCACCGCACCGGCGCTGAAACGGCGGCCGTCGGTCGTCACGACTCCCACGACGTGGTTGCCGTCGACGATCAGGTCCTCGACAGCCGCCTCGACGACCTCGAGATCAGCGGTCTCCGAGATCGCCACTTGCATGGCATGCCGGTAGAGCTTGCGGTCGGCCTGGGCGCGCGGGCCTTGCACGGCCGGCCCTTTGGACTTGTTGAGCACGCGAAACTGGATGCCGGCGGCGTCGGCCACGCGGCCCATAAGCCCATCGAGAGCATCGATCTCGCGCACGAGGTGACCCTTGCCAAGACCGCCGATGGCCGGGTTGCAGGACATCTCGCCGATGGTGTCGAAGCGGTGGGTGAGAAGCGCCGTCCGGGCGCCGAGGCGCGCCGAGGCCGCCGCGGCCTCGCAGCCGGCGTGTCCGCCGCCAATGACGATGACGTCGAAACCGTTGCTGAAACCCTTGCTCATGGCCGGTAAGTAGTCGGTCGCAGCTCTCCCGTCAAAGCCCTGAAGCGGCACTGTTTCACGTGAATCAATTGAATGGCGGCGAGGCTCCTACTTGCCGATGCAGAACTCGGCGAAGATGGCGCCCAGGACCTCTTCCACGTCGATCAGGCCGGTCAACCGGCCCAAATGGCGGGCGGCGATCCTTAATTCCTCGGCTTTGAGCTCGGGCGATAGATCATGGCTAACAAAACGTTGCAAAGCGTCCCGGGATGACACGAGCTCGGTCCGGTGGCGGGTGCGGGTCAGAGATATGTGGCCTGATCCGGCGCTTTCGGCGCCTGCAAGATCGGCCAGCCGGTCGATCAGCGCCTCGAGCCCCGCGCCGGTTTTGGCCGAGAGAATCAGTGGGTTTATTGCCGCATGATTATGCGCCGGCGGCACGCCCCAATCGGATTTATTGAGCGCAAATACCACGTCCTTGGCGGCAAGCGGCGCCGGCGGGGCCCAGACCGGATCCGTGGCGTCGATCACCCAGAGAACGAGGTCCGCATCTTCGGCGCGGGCGAGCGCGCGGCGGATGCCTTCCTGCTCCACCTCCCCCCGCCCCGCTCGTATCCCCGCGGTGTCGGCGAGGATAACCGGGCAGCCGCCGAGATCGAGATGGACCTCGATCACATCGCGCGTTGTCCCCGCCTCCTCCGACACGATGGCCGCGTCGCGCTTGGCGAGCGCATTTAGCAGCGACGACTTGCCGGCATTGGGCGGACCGGCGATGACGACGCGCAAGCCGTCGCGCAAACGCTCGCCGCTGCGGTCGGCGAGATGCGCCTCGATGGACTGAAGCAACGGCGCGACGATGGCGCTCGCCTTCACGCCCACATCGAGGGCGACGTCCGCCTCGTCGGCGAAATCGAGCCCCGCCTCCATCAGCGCTTGCGCCTGCAAGAGCTCGGCGCGCCAGCCTTCGTACAGACGCCGCAACGAGCCTTCCGATTGCGCCAGCGCCTGACGTCGCTGCGCCTCCGTCTCCGCGTTGATGAGATCGGCCAAGCCCTCGACCTCGGTGAGATCGAGCTTGCCGTTCTCGAAAGCGCGGCGGGCGAAGGCGCCGGGCTCGGCCAGACGCGTGCCCTCGACCGCGAGCACCGCCTCGACCACGGCCTGCACCACGGCGCGGCTGCCATGGACCTGCAGCTCGGCCATGTCCTCGCCGGTGAAGCTCTTTGGCGCCGGGAACCACAGCACGAGGCCACGGTCGAGCGCGGGGCTCCCGATGTCGCGCAAGGACGCCTGGCGTGGGCGCGGCACGCGGCCCACCAAGACCTCGAGCACGGCGCGGGTGCGCGGCCCCGAGATGCGGATCACGGCGACGGCGGACGGGCCGGCGCCGGAGGCCGGCGCGACGATGGTGTCATCAACGCTCATGAAGCCGCATCTTGGACCGGGGCAGCAATCGAGGCGAGCCGACTTTCTCACCAGCGCTGGCAAGACGCGATCACGATCGTTGCTCAGGTCCTAGGCGAGCCACTTTTCGTGGCGGCCTCCCGTGGCCCTTTTCATCCCGTACATGCGAGAGTCGGCCGTCTTGAGCAGGTCCTCGTGGGTCTTGCCGTCGGCGGGAAAGAGCGCAGCGCCGACGCTCGCGGAAAGATAGCGGTGCGCGCCCTTCACGACGAAGGGCTCTTTGAAGGCGTTCTCGACATTCCGCAGCAACCCGGCGAGGCCGACCTCCGTCGCCCCGGCGCAGGTGACGATTGCGAATTCGTCACCGCCCACTCGCGCCACGAGATCCTTGTCGGACGTCGCCGACAACAGCCTCTGAGCCAACCGCACCAGCACCTCATCACCAACTGCGTGGCCGAATTCGTCGTTGATCCCCTTGAAGCCGTCCAAATCGATAAGGGCGATCCCCACGCTCGAGCCGGCGCGGCGGGCAACGTCGAGCACGAACTCCGACTGCGCCTCAAACAGAGCGCGGTTCGCAAGGCCGGTGAGGTGGTCGTACTGAAGCGCCGTCACATCGGTATGCATGACGATGGCACCGATTTCGTCGTCGGTGGCACGGCCGGGCCGGGCCGAAATTTGAAACCAATGATGCCGGTCGTCGAACGGACAGTTGTAGGTGGCCACAAACCGGTCGAGCTCCCGCGCAAGCACGAGGCCTAGGCCAGTGCCGATCGCACGCGCCTCGGCGCAACCGCGATCGGCTGCCGCCGCGCATTCCTCCAAATAGTTCCAGCGCCGGTCGGGGAGCCGCCCCTCGGCCGTCTGGTCCCAGGCATGATTGGTGAAAGCGATCCCGCCTTCGCGGTCGAGGACGGCGATCTGAGCCGGCAATAGGTCGAACGCTTCGAATTCAGCCATGACGGCTTGGCCTCAGCTATCGGGACGATACCATGGCGCCCCCAAAATATCGCATCGCCGAAATTGACCGGCGCTTAAGCGTATGGCCGCAAGTGGAACAATTTTCCGGCGCGCAAGGGGTCATTGGGCGGCGAAGCGCGTTATCCTAGCCGGTAACCTGGAAGGCACCATGCAGGACAGACCAGACAACCAGCTCGGGGCCGAGACCAGCCCCTATCTCCTCCAGCACAAGGACAACCCGGTCCACTGGCGGCCCTGGGGCCCGGAGGCGCTCGCCGAGGCCAAGGCGGCCAACAAGCCGATCCTGCTCTCGGTCGGCTACGCCGCCTGTCACTGGTGCCACGTGATGGCCCATGAAAGTTTCGAGGACGAAGCGACGGCCAAGGTCATGAACGACCTGTTCGTGAACATCAAGGTCGACCGGGAAGAGCGCCCGGACGTGGACGCGATCTACATGACGCGCTGCACCTGACCGGCGAGCAGGGCGGCTGGCCGCTGACCATGTTTCTCACGCCGGACGCGGAGCCCTTCTGGGGTGGCACCTATTTCCCGCCGCAAGACCGCTACGGCCGGCCCGGCTTCGTCAGTGTACTGAAGACCATCTCGCGCGTGTTTCACGAGGAGCCGGACAAGGTCCGCACCAACGCGGACGCGATCAGTGCGCGCCTCAAGCCGCACCATGCCGAAGGCGATGGCGCCGCGCTCAACGACGCGACGCTCTCCAATCTGGCGCGGCGATTCCTGCAAGCGGTCGATCCAGTCCAAGGCGGCATAAGGGGCGCGCCGAAATTTCCGCAAACGCAGTTCTTCGGGTTCTTGTGGCGCGCAGGATTACGCTACGGGCTGCCCAATCCGCGCGAGGCGGTCGACCTCACCCTCACCCAGATCGCGCAAGGCGGCATCTACGATCATCTCGGCGGCGGCTATGCGCGCTACAGCGTCGACGAGCGCTGGCTCGTGCCGCATTTCGAGAAGATGCTCTACGACAACGCGCTGCTCATCGAGCTGATGACGGAAAGCTGGCGCGAGACGAAGTCGCCGCTCTACGCGCAGCGCATCGAGGAGACCGTCGGCTGGCTCACGCGCGAGATGACCACCGAGGGCGGCGCGTTCGCCGCCTCGCTCGACGCGGACTCCGAAGGCGAGGAAGGCAAGTTCTATGTGTGGTCGCTCGCCGAGATCGAAGACGTGCTCGGCGCGGACGATGCAAAACTGTTCGCCGAGATTTACGACGTCACCGCGCACGGAAATTTCGAAGGCCACACCATTCTCAACCGCCTGAACGCGATCGCGTTGCGCGACGCCGAGACCGAAGCGCGCCTGGCCGCGATGCGCGCGAAGCTCTTGGAACGGCGTGCGGGCCGCATACGCCCCGCTCGACGACAAGGTGCTCGCCGATTGGAACGGGCTGATGATCGCCGCGCTAGCGGACGCGGCCGCCGCCTTCGACAAGCC
>NZ_LPWD01000029.1 GCF_001723295.1 Methyloceanibacter marginalis | reverse complement strand
TTCCTCGTGCTGGCGACCTTGGTGCTCGGCCTCAAGCTCGTGGTCCGCGATCGGGGCGGCGACGGGGTGAGTGCCGTGCTGGTGGCGGCCTTTATCGGCATGATGCTGGAAGGCGCGGTGGTCGATACGGACCACTGGCGGCACTTCTATCTGATCATGGCGGATGATTTGGGGGATGGCGTTGGCGCGTCCGTCGCAGACGCCTTACTTGCGAGAAAGTGGTCGGAGCGGGGAGATTTGAACTCCCGACCCCCGGTCCCCCAGACCGGTGCGCTAACCGGGCTGCGCTACGCTCCGACGTCTCGCTGATCGAGGGCCTTGCATATACTCTTTCAGGCTTGGGAAACAAGTTAAAGCGCCAACGCGGCGCGCCTAATCCTTGGCGTCAGCCGCGGCGAGGATCCTCTGGCACGTCTCGATTTCCTCGAGAACTGCGTAGAGGTCGTCGTCGTCGCCGGCCGGAGCGCGCGCTGCACCGCCTTTCGCGGCTTCCGCGGCCATATCGGGAATATCGGGGCCCGAGACATCCTCGCCGTCCGCCTCTTCGGCAAAACGCCGGTAGTCCATCACGTAGCGCGGACCGTGCTCACGCAAAATCTTCTGCACGCCGCGGATGGTATAGCCGTCGCTGTAGAGCAGAAAGCGGATCCCGCGCAGGAGGGCGACATCCTCGGGCCGGTAATAACGGCGGCCGCCGCCGCGCTTCATTGGCTTGAGCTGGGCAAACTTGGCTTCCCAAAACCGCAAGACGTGCTTCGGGACTTCCAACTCGTCAGCGACTTCGCTGATGGTGCGAAACGCCTCGGGCGCCTTTTCCAACGCTCGTCCTCCTGGCGTTAAATCACTCAAAGCTACTCTGCGGCCTTTCTCCGGGAGAGCATCTCGTTGATGCGTTGCTTCATGATATTGCTGGCGCGGAACACGAGCACACGCCGCGGCGTGATCGGGACTTCCTGACCGGTCTTGGGATTGCGGCCAATCCGTTCGCCCTTGTCGCGAATGCCGAACGAGCCGAACGACGACAACTTTACCGGGTCCCCGCGCTCAAGACTCGCCACGATCTCGCGAAGCACAAGCTCCACGATCTCGGCGGACTCGTTCCGAGGCAGTCCAACTTTCTGGAACACCGCCTCGGCGAGGTCGGCGCGCGTTAATGTCTTCCCGCTCATCGAACTACGGCTCCCCCAAAGTCGCGGGACGGACCAAGATGCTAGCCGAGCAGGCGTTCGGCGGTCAATCTCCGGCGCGATCAAATTCCTGATTTTGCGTCATATTCTGGTGAGGTGTGACATTCCCGGCACGTCACCAGCGGATCAGCAACGCACCCCAGGTAAATCCTCCACCCATGGCCTCCAACAGCACCAAATCGCCCTTTTTGATGCGGCCGTCAGAACAGGCCGTCATCAGGGCGAGAGGAATGGAGGCCGCGGAGGTATTGGCGTGCTTTTCCACCGTCATGACCACACGCTCCGGGTCCAGGCCCAGTTTCCGGGCGGCTCCGTCCAAGATCCGCTTGTTGGCCTGATGGGGCACGAACCAATCGATATCGGAGGCGGTATAGCCGGCCTTGTCCAAGGTCTCGCCGATCACTTGGCTGATCTTGGTCACCGCATGGCGAAACACTTCCGGGCCGTCCATGCGCAGATGCCCGACGGTGCCCGTCGATGACGGCCCGCCATCCACATATAGCTTGTCCCGATAGCGGCCATCCGACCTGAGGCTGGTGGCGAGGATGCCCCGATCGGCCATGGTCCCGTTCAGTCTTTCCGCCTCCAGCACCCACGCGCCAGCGCCGTCGCCAAACAGAACGCAGGTGGCGCGATCCTCCCAGTCGAGGATGCGCGAAAAGGCCTCCGCTCCAATGACCAGCGCCCGCTTGAACTGCCCGCTCTTGAGATAGTTATCGGCCGTGGACATGGCGAAGACGAAACCCGAGCAAACCGCCTGGACGTCGAAAGCCGCCCCATCGGTGATGCCGAGTTCCGCTTGGATGGTCACGGCAGTGGCGGGGAAGGTCTGGTCGGGCGTCGAGGTGGCAAGCACGATCAGATCGATCTCGCCGGGCTCCAGGCCGGCATCGGCCAGCGCCGCCTTGGCGGCGGCCAAGCCCATGGCCGAGGTCAGTTCGCCGTCAGCCGCGATGCGCCGCTCGCGAATGCCGGTGCGGGCGGTGATCCACTCATCGGAGGTATCGACGATCTGAGCCAGGTCCTGGTTGGTGACGATCCGGTCGGGCAAGTACCCGCCCACGCCTTTCACCACTGACCGCAAGGTTTCCAATTCAGCCACTCCGGCGGCCTACGCCGCACCTTCAAGCTCGAGCTTGGTGTGGAAATGGGCCACATCACTGCCAAGCCGATTTACCACGCCGCTCGAGGCCATCTCGTAGCCGAGATCGATCGCGCTGGCGAAACCCGTGGCGTCCGTTCCGCCGTGGCTCTTAACGACGATGCCGTTGAGCCCAAGGAAGATGCCGCCGTTCATCTGACGTGGGTCCATCTTCTCTTTCAGGGCACGGAAGGCGCCCTGGGCCAAGATCGCGCCAAGGCGGGCGAGAAGCGACCGCCCCATGGCGGCCCGCAGATATTGGGCGATTTGCTTAGCCGTTCCCTCGGCCGTCTTCAAGGCGATGTTCCCGGTGAAGCCATCGGTGACCACCACGTCGACCGTCCCGTGGCCGATGTCGTTGCCTTCGATGAAACCGTGATAGCGGATCGGCAGAGGCGCTTCTTTCAAGAGAGCGGCGGCGTCGCGGATCTCCTCGACGCCCTTGACCTCTTCGACGCCGATATTGAGAAGCCCAACCGTTGGCCTCTCCATGCCGAACAAGGCCCGCGCCATGGCCGCGCCCATGAGGGTGAACTCGACGAGTTGGCGGGAATCCGCACCCACGTTGGCGCCCACATCGAGTACGATGCATTCAGCATCGACAGTGGGCCAGATCGCGGCGATGGCCGGCCGATCGACCCCCTTGATGGTCTTCAAACAGAATTTCGACATGGCCATGAGCGCGCCGGTATTGCCGGCGGACACCACGGCATCGGCGTGGCCGTCCCGCACGGCCTGGATGGCAAGCCACATGCTTGACTTCCAGCGGCCTCGCCGGAGGGCCTGGCTGGGCTTCGCGTCCATGGTGATGGCGACGTCGGTGTGTACGATCTCGGACTTTTCCGCGACCTGGGGATTGGCTTCGAGCTCGCGCGCGATCTTGGCCTCGTCGCCCACCAGGATGAAGCGCAAGTCCGGGTGGCGGACAAGCGCAATGGCCGCGGCCGGAATGACCACACTGGGACCGTGGTCCCCGCCCATGGCGTCGAGCGCTATGGTGACTGGAGTACCCATTCTCCGAACCGATCAGGAAGACTTTTACCCAGCTGCGGTCAAGCCGCGGCAACCCCCGGAAGCCAAACCCCGAATAGACTTAAAAGTATCCCAGTGACAACCTGATTTTGCCCCGGATTGGCGGGCTCAGGCTTCTTCAGCTGCTTCAGGGCCGCAAATGGGCTGCTCTCGCGGTCTTCCGGCTCCGAGTTCCCTTGCGACCATTGGAAGCTCGCGCCTTCCTTTTTGGGATAGGGATCGAGCGCCGTGGCAAAGGTCTCGTAGACCACCGGCCCCAGATCGATGGTGTCGTCGGTGATGGCCTCCGGCCAATCGACCAGCCCAGCTTGGCTGGGATCTTCCGCCCTTTTCTCCAAACTCTCCAGCGCGGGTCTGGGCCAGAAGTCGATCTCCACGGGGATATCGAGAGAGGCAGGCACCGGCTCGAGGGTGACCACGCAAGTCTGCGTGGCGGTCGCCTTGAGGTGGCCCGAAAGATGGACCCTGCCCCCGCCTCCACGGCGCAAGCGATAATCAAATTCGAGAGCATCGAGGGCCACGAGATCGAGCAGATCCACGATCTCGGCGCGTTCGGCTTCCGTGATCGCTATGGTCTGCGGGGCCTCGTCCTCGATCTCTGACACGCGCATTTTCCGTGTCAGCGGCGGGCGGTGAGGCTCTTGTTCGGTGGGCTGGCTCATCTTCCCAGCGTTGCTCCTCTCAGATGTCAGGGTGGCTCAACCTGCCGGCGCAAAGCTCTTGAACAGGCTCTTCTTCCAGGTGGCGGACCAATCTCTTTAGATAGGGGGTGAGCCGCGCGCTTGCAGCCCTCGCAGCGGTTTCATCCCCCGGCACGCGCCGGCGATCGTGGCTTCCAGCGCCTCGTCGCGCGCCCAAGGCCGTCTCAAAGCTCTGCAGCAGCCCGGCGCCCGATGCGGTGAGCCTTCGCACCTTCTTTGGGATCGCCAGATCGCCGACACCGAGTTCCCGCAACACGGTCTCCATGTCCGCGGTAAACCGGTCGGACAGAGCCTGCGCCATCGTGGCCGCTTCCGACCCGCCGTCCTTCAGGCGGTGGAGTACGGCAAACAGGTGGAGCGACAGAACCACGAACCGGCCCTCGAGCGTGTCGGGCACGCCAAATCCCTGATAGAAAACGGGAAGCCGCGCCTGCGCCACAATCGCGCCATAGAGTTCGTCTGCATGGGGCGACTTGCTGCGCCAGGGCAGCAGGGCGGCGAGAGGCTTCAATGACAGGGCCATTTCGTCTAGCTTCTTGACAAATTCCGGCCTGCTTGGCGAGCGGGCCCGACCGAGGGGACGTCGAAATCTTGCGCAAGGTCAAGCTGGCACCCGCCTGGGCTCCTCTGCCCTTGCTTGCCGCGCTTCTTTTGGGCGCGGCGCCGATCTCCGGCTGTGGCGCGCAGATCGACCGCCACGGGCATGTCTTCATCGACGTGGACCTCGACCAGATCCAGCCGGGCATGTCCAAAGAAGAGGTCAAGACCGTGCTGGGCTCGCCCGACACCAAGAGCACGATCGGCGGCGACGCCTCTACTATATTTCAACCACGACGAAGACCATTGCCTTCCTCAAGCCGCGCGAGATCGACCGCCAGGTGGTGGCCGTCTATTTCGACGGGACCGAGACCGTCCGCAAGGTCGCCCATTACGGCATGAAGGACGGGATCGTCGTCGACTACTACAGCGGCGAGACGCCGGCCCGGGGTAAGGACGTGAGCTTGCTCGAACAGATCTTCGGCAATATCGCGAACCGCAGCATGTTCAAGGATCAACGCGGCGGCGGCTCCGGCCCCTCGGGCATCCCCGGCATCTAGCGGCCCCCCACGAAAAAGCCCCGCTCCTTTCGGAAGCGAGGCCTTCTCAAGCAGCTACGTCGTTGGCCGTCTACTGGTGGGCGAGCACCGCCAGCAGCAGCAGCGCCACAATATTCGTGATCTTGATCATCGGATTCACCGCAGGTCCTGCCGTATCCTTGTAGGGATCGCCGACCGTATCGCCGGTCACCGCGGCCTTGTGGGCTTCCGAGCCCTTACCGCCGTAATTCCCGTCCTCGATGTACTTCTTGGCGTTGTCCCAGGCGCCGCCGCCGGCCGTCATGGAGATGGCGACGAACAGCCCTGTTACGATGACGCCGAGCAACATGCGCCCAAGCCGAGACGCGGCGCTCTTGCCGGCGATCCAGTCGATGATGAAGAAGAACACGACCGGCGAGAGGACCGGCAGCAGCGACGGCACGATCATCTCCTTGATCGCCGCTTTGGTGAGCAGGTCGACGGCGCGCCCATAGTCCGGACGCTCGGTGCCCTTCATGATGCCGGGCTTCTCCTTGAACTGCCGACGCACTTCCTCGACGATGGCCGACGCCGCGCGTCCGACCGCCGTCATGGCGATGCCGCCGAACAGGTACGGCAGCAGCCCGCCAAGGAAGAGGCCCACGACCACATAAGGATTGGAGAGGCTGAAGGTGGGGTCTACGCCAGCGAAAAACGGAAACTGATCGGCGTTTGCCGCGAAGTATTTCAGGTCCTCGGTATAGGCCGCGAACAGAACCAGGGCGCCGAGGCCGGCTGAGCCAATGGCCATACCCCTTGGCCGCCTCGTGGTGTTGCCCACCGCGTCGAGCGCGTCGGTGGTCTTGCGGGTATCCTCGGGGAGACCCGCCATTTCGGCGATGCCGCCGGCGTTGTCGGTTACCGGACCGAACGCGTCGAGCGCCACGATCATGCCAGCCAGCGCCAGCATGGTGGTGACCGCGATGGCGATACCGAAAAGGCCGGCAAGTCCGTAGGCGACGATGATGGCGCCGACGATAATCAGCGCGGGGATCGCCGTCGATTCCAGCGAGATCGCGAGGCCCTGAATGACGTTGGTGCCGTGGCCGGTGACGGAGGCCTTGGCGATGGACTGCACCGGCCGGTAGTTCGTGCCGGTGTAATATTCGGTGATGACCACGACCAGCGCCGTCACCCACAGCCCGACCACGCCACAGAAATAGAGCGACTGACCGGTGAAGCTCACGTCGCCGACCTTCATGACCGTGTCCATGCCCACGAGCCAGGCCGTGAGCGGCCAGAGCGCGATGAGGGACAGCACGCCGGTCGCGATCACGCCCTTATAGAGGGCGCCCATGATCGACTGGACTCGAGCCAAGCGCACGAAATAGGTGCCGATAATCGAGGTGATGACGCACACGGCACCGATCGCCATCGGATAGACCATCATCTCCATGACACGGTCGCCGCCGGCAAAGTAGATCGAGGCAAGGACCATGGTGGCGACCACGGTGACCACGTAGGTCTCGAACAGGTCGGCCGCCATGCCGGCACAATCGCCGACATTGTCACCCACGTTGTCGGCGATGGTCGCCGGGTTGCGCGGATCGTCCTCGGGAATGCCGGCTTCGACCTTGCCCACAAGATCGCCGCCCACGTCGGCGCCCTTGGTGAAGATGCCGCCGCCGAGACGCGCGAAGATTGAAATCAGCGAAGCGCCAAAGCCGAGCGCGACAAGCGCGTCAACGACGACGCGCGAGGCGGGGCTGTAACCGAGAAACTGTGTGAGGATGAGGAAATAGACCGAGACGCCGAGAAGCGCCAAGCCGGCCACGAGAAGGCCGGTGATGGCCCCGGCCCGGAAGGCGAGGCTCAAGCCATCGGCCAAACTCTTGGTGGCGGCTTGCGCGGTCCTGACATTGGCGCGTACCGAGACGTTCATGCCAACGAAGCCGGCGGCGCCCGACAGGATGGCTCCCAGGGCGAACCCAATGGCCTGGGGGAGCCCCAGTAGGAAATAGAGGGCGATGAAGATCAGCACGCCGACAATGGCAACGGCTTGATACTGGCGGTTGAGATACGCTTGCGCGCCCTCTTGGATCGCCGCGGCGATCTCCTGCATGCGCGCCGTGCCCGGGTCCGCGGCGAGAACGGCCCTGGTCGTCCAGACGCCGTACGCGATCGAAAGCGCACCGCAAGCGATAATCAGATAAAGAACCCAGGTCATGACAGACTGTCCCCACTTATTGGGTTGATTTGGAAATGAGCGATGCGTGGCTGCAAGGATGACACGGGAAAGGTGTCGGCAGCCGCGTTGCCCCCGGAAGCGAACTTAAGCCGCGCGGAAAATGCCAAAGTTGTGAGGCGGAAGCAACAGACTGCCTGGGCAAGCGGCATTTTGGCCTCGGGGCATCCAAACGCGCTCAGAAGTGGCTGAATCCCTTACGTTTTAGCGGAATAGCCTGTCCTTTGGCATCGACCGCGCGAACGCCCTCCGAAGCCTCCGCAACGGTCCCTAGCATGCTGAAGACCGCTCCGGCGGCCTCCGCCTCCGATTCGAAGCCGGGCCCGGACTTTTCCGAAACAGCGGCCACCACGCCGTAGTCGTCGCCCGCGGTGATGAGAATCGGCAGCAGGCTGGGCTCGCGTGCAAGCACCTTCATGCCTGCATTGGAGAACGGCACGCGCGCGGTCTCGATGCTCGCGCCCACATGAGAGACCCGGCAAAGCTTCTCGATGTCGCCCACGAGTCCGTCCGAAACATCGATGGAGGCTTGCGCGAAGTTGCGGATGAGAATCGCAAGGCGATTGTTCACCGCCGGCCGGCGATAGCGATCGACGAGGAAGGCCACATCCTCGTCGGTGAGCCCCCAGGTCTCGGCAAGGTTCGGCTCCCCCAGAAGCCGCAGACCGAGATACGCATCGCCAATCGTGCCGCTGACATAGAGACGGTCGCCCCGGCTGGCGCCAAGCCGCATGACGGCGTGCTGATGGGAGACCAGTCCGAGCGCGGTGATGGTGATCGTCGGCGGACCGGGTGTGGCCGTCGTGTCGCCGCCGATCAGGCTGATATCCGTCTCTGCCTGCACGTCGCTGAGGCCCGCAGCGAACTCTTCGATCCAGAATGTCCCCGTGCCTTTTGGCAGCGCCAGCGACAGCGTGTAGACATAGCCGCGCGCGCCCTTGGCCGTAAGGTCGGAGAGATTGACCGCCAAGGCCTTGTGCCCGATGGATCGGGGTGGATCGTTTTGCAGGAAATGAACGCCTTCGACGAGCGTATCGCACGTCACGACAAGCTCATGACCCTCGCTGACCATGAGCACGGCGGCATCGTCTTTCAGGTCGAGGGCGCCGGTCTCCCTGGCGAGCGGGGCGAAGATGCGGGCGATGATTTCGAACTCGCCCTCGTCTCTTGCCTCGTCCTCAGCCATTACCGGCTCCGGAGCGTGCAAACTCGGCGGCGCGCGCTTTACGCGCCAATCGGTCGAGAATTCCGTTCACCACCTTGGGCTCATCCTCGCCGAAGAAGGCATGGGCGATGTCGACATATTCGGTAATGACCACACGGGCTGGAACGTCCTCGCGCATGAAAAGTTCAAAGGCGCCGGAACGCAAGACCGCCCGCAGAATGGAATCGACACGGTTCAGCCGCCAGCCCTCGGCGAGCTGCTGATCGATCATGGGGTCGAGCTGCCGCTGTTCGCGCACCACCCCCTCCGTGAGATCGCGAAAGAACTTGGCTTCCGCCGTGCAGTACTGGTCGCCCTCGACTTCCTGGCCGAGACGGTGCGCTTCGAATTCGGCGACCACGTCGGTCAGGTCGATCCCGGTCATGTCCATCTGATAGAGCGCTTGAACCGCCGCGAGCCGCGCAGCGCTCCGGGACGAGGCCCGGTTCGGTGTTTCGCTGCTTGCGGCCATGGCGTTAGCGCCGGCTCGCGGAGGAGAAATGCTGCTCGAGGCGCATCAGGGTCAGGCAGGCGCGCGCTGCGTCGCCGCCCTTATTGCGTCCGTCGACGCTGGCGCGCTCCCATGCTTGCTCGGGGGTCTCGCAGGTGATGATGCCTGAGCCGATCGGCACGCTGTGGGCCACGGCCAGGTGATTGAGGCCGGCTGCGGACTCTCGCGCGACGATGTCGTAATGGCTCGTCTTGCCGCGGATCACGCATCCGAGCGCGATACAGCCGCGATGCCGGCCGGCCCGGCCGACAAAACCATTGGCGAGCGCCAGGCTGAGGGCAAGCGGGACTTCGAGCGCCCCGGGAACGGCAATTTGCTCGTACTCCACCTGGTTGCCGCGCAACTCTTCTGTGGCGCCGCGGGCGAGTTCGTCGGCAATGTCTTCATAGAAGCGCGCTTCGATGATCAGGACGGAGTTCGGACCCTTGCGGCTCATGAGGTCTGCCCCAGACCGCGCTGACCGACAACCGTCAGGCCGTAGCCTTCGAGGCCGACGATCTTGCGCGCCGGCGAGTTGGACAGAAGCACCATCTCCCGCACGCCGAGATCGAGAAGGATTTGCGCGCCGATGCCGTACTCCATCAGTCGCGGTTGGACTTTTCCGTTCGCCGCCTGATTGAGACGGGCGGAGAGCGCGTCAGGACGCGACTCCCGGATCAGCACGATCACGCCGCGTCCCTCGCGGCCGATGATCTCCATGGCCTTGTGGATCGGCGTGTCGTTGCCGCCGCCCGAGACCAAGAGATCGTCCAGGGTGTTGACCGCGTGGACGCGCACCAACACCGGACCACCCGAGGCGACGTCGCCTTTGACCAGCGCGATATGTTCCGCGGGATCCACGGCGGTGGCATAGACCTTGGCCTGGAATGTCCCGCCATAGGGACTGTCGACCGTGGTCTCGGCCACCACGTCGACAAGATGGTCATAGCGCAGACGATAGGCGATGAGATCGGCGATCGTGGCGATCTTGAGCCCATGGGTTTGGGCGAAGGTCACGAGGTCCGGAAGCCGGGCCATGGTGCCGTCGTCGTTCATGATCTCGCAGATCACGCCGGCCGGATAGAGACCCGCCAGCCGCGCGAGGTCGACGGCTGCTTCCGTATGACCGGCACGCACCAGCACGCCACCCTCCTTGGCGAGCAGCGGGAACACATGACCCGGCGTAATGACATCGCGATGATCCTTGGTCGGATCGATGGCGACGGAGATGGTGTGCGACCGGTCGTGCGCGGAGATGCCGGTGGAGACGCCCTCACGCGCCTCGATGGACACCGTGAAGGCGGTGGACAGCCGCGAGCGGTTCGAGCGCGACATCAATTCGAGGTGCAGTTGCTTGGCCCGTTCGGGGGTCAGGGCCAGACAAATGAGCCCGCGGCCGTGCTTGGCCATGAAGTTGATCGTATCGGGCGTGGCCATCTGCGCGGGGATCACAAGATCGCCCTCGTTCTCGCGCTCCTCGGCATCCACCAGGATGAACATCTTGCCGTTGCGGGCGTCCTCGATCACCTCCTCGATGGGCGATAGGAACTCGCTATGGGCGCCCCGGGTCGATGTCTTACTCATAACGGTCACGGCATTGGGCCTCGTGTTGCCTCAGGCGCGCCACGTAGCGCGCGAGCAGATCGACTTCAAGGTTTACCAGATCGCCCGGCATGCAGTCGCCCCACGCGTATGGGTCAAAGTGTAAGGAATGATGTTCACGCCGAAGCGCTGACCGTCCACCTCGTTAACCGTGAGCGAGACACCGTT
>NZ_LPWD01000028.1 GCF_001723295.1 Methyloceanibacter marginalis | reverse complement strand
GCGCACGAGCGCATCGAGCTCGGCGAGCCGCGCAAGCATGTAGCGTTCGAGCTCGGGCATGTCCTGATACGGCACGGTGAGATCGTCGCGGTAATGCGCGAGATTGCCGAGCAAGAAGCGCAGCGTGTTCCGCAAACGGCGATAGGAGTCGACATTCGCCTTGATGATGTCCGGGCCGATGCGCAAATCCTCGGCATAGTCGGAGCTCATGGCCCAGAGCCGCAGGATCTCGGCGCCGGACTGGCGGATGACGTCTTGCGGCGACACCACGTTGCCCAGCGATTTCGACATCTTGCGGCCGTCCTCGTCGTTGACGAAGCCGTGGGTCAGCACCTCCTCGAAGGGCGCGCGGCCGCGCGTGCCACAGGCCTCGAGCAGCGAGGACTGGAACCAGCCACGATGCTGATCGGATCCTTCGAGATAGAGCGAAGCGGGCCACTTCAAGTCCGGCCGCTGCTCCAGCACGAACGCATGAGTGGAGCCGGAGTCGAACCAGACATCGAGGATGTCGTCGACCTTCTCCCAAGCCTCCGGGTCGTCCACCAACCCATCCAGGAAGCGCTGCTGCGCGCCATCCTTGAACCAAACATCAGCCCCCTCGGACTCGAAGGCCATCACGATCCTGTCGATCAACTCCGCCGATGCGTTGAAATCCCGGCGCGGAATGACCTCGCCGGTGTCCTTGTGCACGAACACGGTGATGGGCACGCCCCAGGCGCGCTGGCGGGACACCACCCAATCCGGCCTTGTATCGACCATCCCTTTGATGCGCTTCTCGCCTTGCGGCGGCACGAAGCGCGTGTCGTCGATGGCGTCCAGCGCGCGGGCACGCAAACTCTGCCCGCCGTCGAGCTCGCGGTCCATGGCGATGAACCATTGCGGCGTGGCGCGGAAGATCACCGGCTTCTTGGAGCGCCAGGAATGGGGATAGTCGTGCCTGTAGCGGGCGCGCGCGACGAGTGCGTTCGCCTCCTGCAGCGCCCGGATCACGGCCTCGTTGGCATCGCCGAACTTACCCTTGTCGTCGACCACCCGCTTACCCTCGAAGCGCGGCGCCTCCTTGGTGAAGAAGCCGGCCTCGTCGACGGTGAAGGGGATCGCTTTGTCGATATTGCGCTCGGCCAGAAGGCGTTCGTTGGCGGTCCATACCTCGAAGTCATCCACGCCATGGCCGGGGGCTGTGTGCACGAACCCGGTGCCGGCTTCCTCGGTGACGTGGTCACCGGGCAGCAGCGGCACCATGAAGCGATAGTCGCTCTCGCCGCGCAAAGGATGCGCGCTCATGGATTGGCGAAGCATCTCGCGAGACACCTCGCCGAGCTTCGACCAGCTTTCGATGCGCGCGGCCTGCTTGACGGTCTCGGCCAAGGCATCAGCCAGAATCAGCCGCTCGCCGACCTTGACCCAATTGTCGTCCGGGGCCTCGGTGACCTCATAGAGACCGTAGTCGATGTTCGGCGAATAGGAGATGGCGCGGTTGCCGGGAATGGTCCAAGGCGTCGTCGTCCAGATCACCACCGAGGCATGCTGCAGCGTCTGCGGGTTCGGGTTGTCATCGGTCGCGAACAGCACCGGAAACTTCACGTAGATCGCCGGGCTCTCAATCTCCTGGTACTCGACCTCGGCCTCGGCGAGCGCCGTGCGTTCCACCACGGACCACATCACGGGCTTGGAGCCGCGATAGAGCAGACCGTTCATGGCGAACTTCATGAGCTCGCGGGCAATGGTCGCCTCCGCCTTGTGGCTCATCGTCGTGTAGGGATGCGCCCAGTCGCCCTCGACGCCGAGCCGCTTGAACTCCTCGCGCTGCACCTCGAGCCATTTCGCCGCCTCGTCGCGGCACTCGCGGCGGAAGGCGATCAGCGCGGCCGCGTCGGAGAGGTCCGGCTTGGGCCGGCCCTTGGCGCGGTAGTTCTCTTCCTCGACCTTCCACTCGATGGGAAGTCCGTGGCAATCCCAGCCCGGCACGTAATTGGCGTCCTTGCCCATCATGGACTGAGACCGGGTGATGACGTCCTTGAGGATCTTATTCAGGGCGTGCCCGATATGGAGGTGACCGTTGGCATAAGGCGGGCCGTCATGGAGGACGAATTTCTCGCGGCCCATGGCGGCTTCGCGCATGCGATCGTAGAGGCGCATCTCGGCCCAACGCGCCAGCAGCTCCGGCTCGCGCTGCGGCAGTCCCGCCTTCATGGGAAAGTCGGTCTTGGGCAGGAACAGCGTCTCGCTCCAGTCGCGCTCGGCCCGCGGCTCGACGGCTTCCGGCTTCGGCGTAACGATCGTCTTGGGCGCGCTCGTCTTGGGCGCCACAGTCTTTGGCGCGACAGCCTTCTTAGCCGGCGCCGCTTTCTTCGCAGGCGCTTTCCCAGGCTTCGCGGCGCCCTTGCTCGGAGCAGCGGCTTTTCTCGGTTTCGCGGTCTGGCGGGCCCTCGACTTGGCCGGAGCCTTTTTGGCTGGCCTCTTCGCTTTCGTCTTGACGGTCTTGCGTTTGGCGGCCGCTTCCGCTTCGAAGACGTTTTGACAGCCTTCTTCTTGGTCACGGTCCGCTTTTTGGCCCTGACTTTTTTGGGTAGGGCCTTCTTGGCCGTTTTTTTTCTTGGAGACGGCCTTCTTGGCCGTGGGCTTCCGCTTGACGGCCGTCTTGCGCTTCACGACCCCACGCTTGGCGGTCTTCTTCTTGGAGACGGCCTTCTTGGTCTTGAGCGTCTTGCGCTTGACCGCGCGCTTTGTCTTGCGGGCGGCCTTGCGCGCGCTCTTGGCGGCCGGTTTGCCGCTCTTAGCTTTTCTCACCATGATCCCTGTTTCCGCCCCGAGGCCTCGATTCGATGTGCGAGGCGTTCTAGCAACCGGCCTTACCACAATCCAGTGCCCGGTTGGCGAGCACTGCGCCCAGGGTGAAACGCCGCATGGGATCGTCGGCATCGACCGCCGCCAACACGGCGCGGGCCATGTCGCAGTCCTTCGCCATCTGGGCAGCAAGCGCTTCCGGTGTGTCGAAAGCGTGATCCGGCCTCAGAAAATCGATGAACTCGACCTCGACCTCGTGGTCGTAGAGGTCGCCCGAGAAGTCGAGCAGAAACGCCTCCAGCACCGGCTCGTCGGCGCCGAAGGTGGGGCGGGGCCCCACATAGCCCGCGGCGTGATAGCGCTCGCCCGCGTGATGGACGCGCATGGCGTAGATGCCGTGACGCACATCCTGACCCGGCGCGAGCTTGAAATTCAGGGTCGGAAAGCCGAGCTCCTTGCCGCGCCCCGCACCGTGGCCGACGCGGCCCCGGGCGCGCCACCAATAGCCGAGCTGCTCGGCCGCCTCCCGCACCTCGCCTTGGCGCAAGTGGTCGCGGATCGTGCTCGATGAAAATGTCACGCCGCCTGCAAGCGTCACCGGCGCGACCACGTCCACGCCGAAGCCTTCCGTCTGGCCAATCGCCGCCAAATGCTCCACGGAGCCGGTCCGGCCCTTGCCGTAGGTGAAGTCGTAGCCGACCACTACGTGGCTTGCACCGAAGCCCTCTCCCACGACCTCGCCGGCGAAGGTGTCCGCCGACAGCGAGGACAGCGCGTTATCGAAGGTGAGCACGAAGGTGACGTCGAGGCCGAGCGCCTCGAGGAGCTCGAGCTTCACCGGCAGCGGCGTCAGCCTGAAAAACGGCTGGTTGGGCGCGAAGAACTCGCGCGGGTGCGGTTCGAAAATGACGGCGCCGGCGCGGCGGCCTTCCTCCGCGGCGATGCGCTTCACCTCATTGAGCACCGCCTGGTGGCCTCGGTGAACGCCGTCGAAATTGCCGATGGCCAGAACCGCGCCCTTGAGAGCGGGCGGTGTGTCCCGCCAGGAGCGGACGATGTCCATCGGAGATCCTTCGCGTCCTCGGTCTATTGGCTCGTGGGCTTGCGGTCGACCATCATCAGGGCCTCGCCCTCGAGGACGGGCTTGCCGGCGATGGAGCAAACGCAGGCGAGCGTGACCCGGCCCTTCTCCGTGTCGACGGCGCTGATCGTGCAGGTCGCCACCACTTCGTCGCCGATATAGACCGGCGCCTTGAACTTCATGGTCTGGGACAGATAGATGCAGCCCGGCCCCGGCAGCTTGGTGCCGAGCACGGTGGAGAACAGGGCGCCCGTAAGAAAGCCGTGGGCGATGCGCTTCTTGAAGATGGTGCCGGCCGCGAAGTCATCGTCGAGATGGACCGGATTCACGTCTCCGGACAGCGCGGCAAAGGTCCTCACATCCTCGTCGGTGATGGTCTTGGAGACGCTGGCCTCCATGCCGGGAGACAAATCTTCCAAGTAGTAGCCGTGGCCCAGGCTCGTCTGACCGTTCGCGGTGCTCGTCATTGCGCTTTCCCTGCTTGTTTGTCGGTGTGATGAGCTGGGCAAAATAGCGAAGCCATTGCTGCGCTGCAATAATCTTGGCGGGCCTAATCCCGTGAGGAGAAAATCCGGCAAATCCGCGATTTAACTCTCCGTTCATGGCCTAACACTTAGATTTACTGCGGTGAATTCTCCCCGTTTCGGGCTGGCCGGGACGGGAACGCATCCTTCGGTGCTTTGAAGACTTGCAGACAAGAGCAAGCCGGGCCGAAGGCTGAGGCAGACGGAGGAAGGTTATGGCACTCGATCCCAGCACGCCGGTGCTCGTCGTCGATGACTACAAGACGATGATCCGGATCATTCGGAATCTTTTGAAGCAGCTCGGTTTCGCCAATGTGGATGAGGCGAGCGACGGGACCTCGGCGCTCAACATGATGCGCGAGAAGGACTACGGGCTCATCATCTCCGATTGGAACATGGAGCCCATGACCGGCTACGAGTTGCTGCGCGAGGTGCGCGCCGACGACCGCCTTTCGCGCACGCCTTTCATCATGGTCACCGCCGAGTCCAAGACCGACAACGTGATCGCGGCGAAGAAGGCCGGCGTGAACAACTACAT
Source organism: Methyloceanibacter marginalis (assembly GCF_001723295.1). Taxonomy (GTDB): domain Bacteria; phylum Pseudomonadota; class Alphaproteobacteria; order Rhizobiales; family Methyloligellaceae; genus Methyloceanibacter; species Methyloceanibacter marginalis. Next base: position 23,162 of record NZ_LPWD01000028.1, on the reverse strand, counting down.
CGTCAAGCCGTTCAACGCCGCGACGCTGAAATCGAAGATCGACGCCATCTTTGGCGGCGCTCCCTAAGAGGGCCGACCGGACCGTTCGGTCAAAAAGGACATTTTTCGAAAGAGGGGTTTTTCGATGGGTCGAAAGGTTGGGGGAACCACGGCGAAGCGGACGCCGCCGGGCCAGAAGGCTTGCGGCTGCGGGTCGCATTCGGTCGCGGCGGAGATTACCGCTCTTGTGAATACGCTGCGCGAGCTCGCGGCCATTCGCGCCACCGCCGAGGACGCCGCCTCGCGCATCCTCGATTCAGCGGAAGGCTTGCTCGCGCTCGCCGACAAGGAAGAGGCAAAGAAGGCCGAGGCGCGATCCTGTCGATCATGACGGCGTGTGGCTTCCACGACCTCGTGGGTCAGCGGGTCACCAAGATCACTCAGACCTTGGACCAGGTGATCGCCGGACGCCTGAATGACGATGACGCGCCAGGGCCAAGCCAGACGCCGCAATCCGAGATCGCGCTCGAAGGTCCGGCGCTCCCCGTAGGCAAGGCGGATCAAGCACAGATCGACGCGCTGTTCAGCGAAAAGAACTAGCCGCTTACCATTGAAGCCCGCGCGTGGCGGCGATCGGCCGCCTGCCCTCCTGCCCGAATAGTTCGGTCAGATGCGCCGCGTCGAGCGCTTCGCCGCCTTCGCCCGGCGCATGGAGCCCGCTCGCCACGAAGACGGAATCGATGCCGAAACTGCCGGCCCCGGCAATATCCGTCTTGAGGCCGTCGCCGATGGCCAGCACCCGCTCCCTGTCGAGGGTCTCGCCCGCAAGGCGCCCGGCGGTCTCCAAGGCCAATTCGTAGACCGGCATATGGGGCTTTCCCGCATAGATCACCTTGCCGCCCAACGTTTCGTAGACCGCCGCCAGCGCACCGGCGCAATAGACGAGCCGATGTCCCCGCTCGACCATGTGATCCGGGTTGGCGCAGATCATGAGGAGCCGGCGCGCGGCGAGGGCGCCCAAGAGCCCCGTGTAGTCGTCCGGCGTCTCGACGTCGTCGTTGAATGGGCCAGAGCATACGATGAGCTCCGCCGCCTCCGGCGCGCTGAGCGCGACGTCGAGCCCGTCGAAGATCGCCCGGTCGCGCCCGGGCCCGAGATGGAAAACTTGCGCGCCGGCATGCTTGCCGAGCTCGTGACGCGTCAGATCGCCGGAGGTGACCGTGGCGTCGTAAGCCTCATCCGGCACGCCGAATTCGCGAAGCTGCTCCTGTACGGCGGGGCTCGGCCGCGGCGAGTTGGACAACAGCACGACCACCCCTCCTTGGTCCCGGAATGCCCGCGTCGCGGCGGAAGCCTCCGGAAAAGCGGTCCGCCCATTGTGCATGACACCCCAGATATCGACGAACCAGGCGCGGTAGCCTTTGCCGATATCTTGCACGGAGTCGACGATGGGGACGGCGGAAGACGCTGCGGTCATGGCGCTCGGTTAGAGGCTTGCGGGATCGGGGTCAAGGACGCCGCTGGTCGCGCTTTCCGTCGCGTCTGGGGCAAGGCGCGTGATAAAATTTGCGTCACGCCGAATCATTGCGCAGGCATCGGGCCTCGCGCCTCGGCGATGGAGGCGGAAATGCGTCATCTCATACTTAAGATTGGTTTGGCGAGCGTGTGTGCTCTCGGGTTTATCGGTCTCAACCAGCCGGCGAAGGCGTTCTCACCGCCTGCCCTGGACGAAGCCCGACCGTTGGTGATCCATGTCCAAGACATGGAAGACGAGGCGGTCGACGAGGATCTTCAGTCCGAGATCTACCCGCCGGGATCGGGCGAGGACGCAGAGGACGAAGCTGGAGGCAAGGAAGAAGCTGGAGACAAGGAAGAAGAGGAGTAAGCACTCTTCCGCTCAGGCACCCAACGGCGCGTCCTTGCGGGCGCGCCGTTTTGTTTAGTGCGCGCCGGCGTTCTCGAGTTCCCTCGACAGCGCCGTGTTCATGGGCTGCGGCTCCCCGAAAAGATGGCCTTGGGCGAATTCGACTCCGTGGTCGAGCAGTTCCGCGACGTCGCCCTCCCTCTCCACCTTCTCGATGATGAGCTGCATGCCGAGCCCATCCAGACGCCGCTTCAGATCCGCCGCTTTGCGGCCCGGCCCACCGAGGAAGCGCTCGGCGCCGACCTTGACGTAGCGGAAATAGCGGTCGCTCAAAGCGCCGAAGTCGGCATCGATGTCGGCCACGTTGTCGAGGCAGAAGGTGTAGCCGAGCGCGCCCAAAGTATCGAGACAGCTGAGTTCGGTCTGGGTCAGGCCGAGCATCTCGGTCTGGTTGATCTCGAAAACCAGGTTCTCGCTGAGGCTGTTGTTCTCCTCCATGAACTCGATCAACTCGGGGTAATAATCGGAGTCGAGCAGTGAGTGCATGGAGACATTGCCGAACACGCCCTTGATCCGCGTGTCGGGGCCAAGCCGGCGCAACACCTGGACGCTCCGCACCAGCAGCACGTTGTCGATCAGCGGCATCAAGGCCGAGCGCTTGGCCACGGGCATATACTCGCCGGGCAAGACCAGCGTGCCATCCGCTTGCCGGATCCGCGTCAGCGCTTCGAAGTAGCGAATCTTGCGGTCGGGCAGGATCACGGTCGGCTGAAGATAGAGGTCGACCCTCCCCTCCTCGATGCCCTCGCGGAGGATGTTGAGCATCCGATCATCGTCATCGTCGTCGTCGAGGAAGCTCGTGGCGGCCATGGCGGCGATGGGTTCGGGTTCGGGTTCAGGTTCAGCGTCGATCTCAGCAGCGATCTCCTCCGTCACCACGGCGGCAGCCGGGAAACCCGCTTCGTCATCGACGCTGTTGCCGGCTTCTTCTTCCTCTGCCGCCTCCAATTCCTCGGCCGCCGCTTCCGCCAGCTCTTCTATTTCCAGCGCTGGCTCCAACTCTAGCGGGACAGCTTCGGGCACTGGCTCCAGAACCAACTCCGGCTCCGGCTTCAACTCAGAGAGAGGCTCAGGCTCGATCTCGACTTCAACTTCTTCCTCGAGCGTGACCAGCGGCGGGGCGGGCGGCAGGTCGCGCCATCCGGCCTTCTCCATCATCGGCGCGGCCCCAAGATTGCCGGAGAGAGACTTGATCTGCCCTTCGAGGACACCGAGCTCGTTGGCGATCCTGTCCCGCTCGGTACGATTCTCCGCCTGAACCTCGGTGCGCAATGCTTCGATCCGCGCATAAACGTTCTCGATCTCGCCGGCGAAGGCGGTATTTGCGTGGCCACCAGCGACATCTCCCAGCGCGCCGCCGGCAACCGCCTGGTCCAGCCGCTCCACCTTGTCGGTGAGACCGTCAAGGCGTGAAAGATTGTCCTCGACCCGGTCGAGACGCTGCAAATCGGTGTCGATGATTTCGAGGGCTTCTTCGAGCTCGCCGAGGCGGTCGCCGCCGGCGCCGCCACCGCGCGCTCCGCGCCCCGTCCCGAGGAACGACGCGGCCATGACCAGAAACAGCGCCGCCGTGCCGATTAGAACCGGCAAGAGCGGCAGACCGGCCTGAAAGGTCAGCCCGGCTGCAAACGCGGCCGCGGTGATGGCCATGGCGATCAGAACGATCACGTCAAGCATGGCGAGCCCTCCTGAGGCGGCGCCCTGCCCAGAAGACATGGTGATGCCGGTTTGCATGATCGCGCCGCCCCTCGCCCGGAAATCATGAGCGACAGGCTATTGCAACGCAACATCAAATTGGCCGCCGCATCTGTGATACCAGCCAAGCGCTTCCAGGCCAAGGCTGCGTCGGCTCAAGATCACAGCAAAGGCCGCGTACGGGGCTGGCCGAGATCGAACCTGGCGAGTTCGGCAAGCGGCGCGACGTCTGGAACGAAACACCAGCCGTGCTCCCACTGGATCAGGCCGTCGGCCGAGAGCTTCTTCAAGGTCTTGTTGGTGTGCACCAGGGAGAGGCCAAGCGCGTCGGCGAGATGCTCCTGCGTGAAGGGAAAGCGGACTCTGCCTTCGGTGACGAGGCCGACGTCGTCGGCCCGCAGATAGAGGTGCAGAATGTAATAGGCGGCGCACTCGACGGCGTTTCTGCGGCCAAGGCTCAACAGATGCTCGTTGAGGATCGATTCCTGCCGCGCGGCGAGCCATGTGATGTCGAAGGCGAGGCTCGAACAGTTTTGATACAGCTCCCAAACGCGCTTTCTGGGGAAGCTGCACAGCACGGCTGGGGTCAGCGTTTCGACCGAATGATCCATGTCGCCCAGCATGGAGCCTTGAATGCCAATGAAGTCGCCCGGCAGGACGAAGCTCGTGATCTGCCGGCGCCCGTCGTCCAGAGTCTTGTAGCGGAAGGCCCAGCCCTCAAGCAGCGTGAACAGGTGATCGGAGGGCACCCCCTCCTGGAGCACCGTCGAGGCCGGCCCGGTGCGCAGCTCGCCCGCCTTCAAGGCGGAAATGAAGTCGAGCTCATCGTCGCTGACGGCCTGAAAGACCTCGCAGGCGCGGAGCGGGCATTGCGGGCACTGAACGCCGTAACCGAAGGGGATGTCCGCCTGCATGACCGCCTCACCTGCGACCCAAACGGGCAATGTGTCAAAGTTAAAAGACAGGGGGCGCGAGGGCCGCGTAAGTCTGCACCTCGTCACCCGTCGCCGCCCCAATATGCGGCCAAAAGGCAAAAGTCACGGCCTACATATCTCTCAGTTCCCAAATGTTGAAAGCAAGCTCTGACCCCTGTCATCCAGCCGGGGTCAACCTCCTTCTTGCCGACCCCGGGCGGCTCGTTCGCGCCGTTGAGGCTGCTGGTGCGGGTCTTTGGGAATGGGATCTCGGCAGGAACGTCATCCATATGACCTCCAGCCTCGCCGCGCTTTTCGGGCTCGCGCCCAGAGCGGTGCAGGTTCCTGCTGCGAACTTTTTCGAGCATGTGCATCAAGACGACGTCGCGCTCCTTCGGGTTTCTTTGAGCGAGGCGCTGCGCGACGAGAGGCCGTTCACGCATGAGTTCCGGGTTGGCCCCAAGGACAACGGCGGAATGCGCTGGCTCAGCTTTCGCGGTCAGGTTCTCGATCGTGCCGAAGACGGTGAGCCGTCGATCCTCGCCGGGCTCTGCTTCGACGTGACCGACCGGCGGCGCACGCAGGACGCCTATGATCTCCTGAACCGCGAGCTTTCGCACCGGATGAAGAACCTGTTCTCGGTCGTGAGCAGCCTGGTCAACATGACCAGCGAAACGCGGCCCGAAGCACGGGACTTCGTGACATCTCTTCAGGCGCGACTGAATACGTTCGCCGCCACGCACGAGGCGCTGATGAAGGGGGCGTGGCACGCGGTCCCGCTGGAAAACCTCGTGGAGAAGGCGCTCTCGCCACTCGGCGTCTGGGACCGCATCGATGTCCACAACGCCAATATCTCCCTTGGCTCCCAAGACTCGCAGACGATCGTGCTGGTGCTGCACGAGCTTGCGACCAACGCCATCAAATACGGCGCGCTATCCAACGGGAGCGGACGGGTCGATCTCAAATTCCGTTCGCAACCGCCCTCCAAAGCGCCGGGCCGGCGTTGGTCATGGTCTGGATGGAAAGCGGAGGACCGGCGGTTTCGGCCCCCAGCGTGCGGGGCTTCGGCATCGGCCTGATCGAACGGCTGACCAAGCGGCAGACCCACGGGGAGACGGTGCTCGACTGGCGCCCGGATGGCCTGCGCTGCTGCATCGAGCTTCCGATCACGCCCGTGAAACCCTAGGAACCGGGTTGGCCGCCTCCTTCGCTGCGGCCGGTCTCGCAAGTGACCGCTGGCGCAGACCAGCGCGCCATGGCAAATCTCTGTCATGCGCGAACCAGCCGATCTTTCCGATAAAGCCACGCTGTTCCAAGCCTATGTCGATCTGATCAACTCGGAACGAGAGACGATATGGGCGCGGCACAACGCCTTGCTCGTCGCCAACTCGCTGATCGTCGGGGCGCTGGCCTTAAGCCCGACGGCCTTGGGGGCGAGCCGTTGGGCCGGATTCGCCGTGATCGGGGCCGGCCTCCTGATCAGCACGGCATGGCTTTTGATCACCATTCATGGGTGGCTGATGATGCGCCGGCATGCGGAAATAGCAGGTACGTTCACCGCCGAGCATTTCCAGCATCTGCCCAACCCTTTCGCCGATCTCACCTACCGCCGCTCGGGTCTGTGGATCCATGGGCTGGCCCTTGCGGTCATCGGCATCTTCATCGCCATCTATTTGGGGCTCGGCTTGGGTCGGGCGCTGTCTGGGCTCGAGCTGACCCCGTAACCCCTTTTTTACGTCGTTCGGGCATCAAGCGGGGCTTCCGGCGCCGCTTGATGTTCGCGGCCATGCGCCTGTTGACACCGCGCAAGGCTCGCCCTTACAAGCGGCGCTATTGGCACTCACATTGCTTGAGTGCCAACCAGCAGCGTTCCAGCGAATAAGGAGCAGAAATCCATGAAATTCCGTCCCCTGCATGACCGCGTCGTGGTCAAGCGGCTCGAGGAGGAGCAGAAGACCAAAGGCGGTATTATCATTCCCGATACCGCGGCCGAAAAACCGCAGACCGGCAAGGTCGTTTCCGCAGGGCCCGGCGCCCGTGGCGAGGACGGCAAGATCCAGCCCCTGGGCGTGAAGGCCGGCGACAAGGTGCTGTTCGGCAAATGGTCGGGCACCGAGGTCAAGATCGATGGCGACGATCTCCTGATCATGAAGGAGTCCGACATCATGGGCATTCTCGGCTAACGCCCCTCACCCCTTCGGAAACAATCGCCCGTCAAGACGCCGGCCGAGCCGGCTCCTTGAGGGCGCGACCCCATAACGGAGAACATCACTGATGGCAGCTAAAGATGTGAGATTTGCCGCCGATGCCCGCGAGCGCATGCTGCGCGGCGTCGACGTGCTGGCCAACGCGGTCAAGGTGACGCTCGGTCCCAAGGGCCGCAACGTCATCATCGAGAAGTCGTTCGGCGCCCCGCGCTCGACCAAGGACGGCGTCACCGTGGCCAAGGAGATCGAGCTTGAGGATAAGTTCGAGAACATGGGCGCGCAGATGTTGAAAGAGGTCGCCCAGAAGACCAACGAGACCGCGGGCGACGGCACCACGACCGCGACCGTGCTGGCGCAGGCGATCGTCCGCGAAGGCCTGAAGGCCGTCGCCGCCGGCATGAACCCGATGGATCTGAAGCGCGGCATCGACAAGGCCGTGATCGAGGTGGTCGAGGCTATCCGCAAGCAGTCGAAGCAGGTCAGCGGCTCCGCCGAAATCGCCCAGGTCGGCACCATTTCGGCCAACGGCGAGAAGACCATCGGCGACATGATCGCCCAGGCCATGAAGAAGGTCGGCAATGAGGGCGTGATCACCGTCGAGGAAGCCAAGAGTCTCGACAGCGAGCTCGAAGTGGTCGAGGGCATGCAGTTCGACCGCGGCTATATCTCGCCCTACTTCATCACCAACGCCGAGAAGATGATTACCGAGCTCGATAACCCCTACATCCTCATCTACGAAAAGAAGCTGTCGGGTCTTCAGGCCATGCTGCCGCTCCTCGAGTCCGTGGTGCAGTCGGGCCGTCCGTTGCTCATCATCGCCGAGGACGTCGAGGGCGAGGCTTTGGCCACGCTCGTGGTCAACAAGCTGCGCGGCGGTCTGAAGGTCGCCGCGGTGAAGGCGCCGGGCTTTGGCGATCGCCGCAAGGCCATGCTTCAGGACATCGCGGTCCTGACCGGCGGCGAGATGATCTCCGAGGATCTCGGCATCAAGCTCGAGAACGTCACGGTGCAGATGCTCGGCAAGGCCAAGCGCGTCACCATCACCAAGGACGACACCACGATCGTCCGCGGCGGCGGCAAGAAGGACGACATCGAGGCGCGCGTCGGTCAGATCAAGCAGCAGATCGAAGACACCACCTCCGACTATGACCGCGAGAAGCTGCAAGAGCGGCTGGCGAAGCTCGCCGGCGGTGTTGCCGTGATCAAGGTCGCGGGCGCCACCGAGGTCGAGGTGAAGGAGAAGAAGGATCGCGTGGACGATGCTCTGAACGCGACCCGCGCGGCCGTCGAGGAAGGCATCGTTCCCGGCGGCGGCGTAGCCTGTTGCACGCCTCCAAGGGCATCAAGTCCAAGGGCGACAACGAGGACCAGGAGGCCGGCATCAATATCGTGCGCCGCGCGCTCCAGGGCGCCGATCCGCCAGATCGCCGAGAACGCCGGTGTCGAAGGCTCCATCGTGGTCGGCAAGGTGCTGGAGCAGAAGTCTCCGTCCTTCGGCTACGACGCACAGAACGACACCTATGTGGACCTGATTCAAAAGGGCATCATCGACCCGGCCAAGGTCGTGCGCACCGCCCTTCAGGATGCGGCGTCGGTCGCCGGCCTGCTGGTCACCACCGAGGCGGGCGTGGCCGAGTCGCCGAAGAAGGACGACGCCGGCATGCCGGGAATGCCTCCGGGCGGCATGGGCGGCATGGACATGATGTAGGCCTGTCCTAGCTCATCACTAACTTGCGGAAGGGGCGGCCAGTGGCCGCCCCTTTTGCTTTGGCGGGATCCCCACCGTTTTTTTCGAACCCCCCGGAACATTCTCGGGCGTGCGCCGTTTTCAGAGAGCTTGCGCACCAACGGGGGATCGGCGCCATGGAAATCCAGCTTGCAGCCCTTGCTACGGCGCCTTTGATCGGGGCCGTCGTTTCCTTAACTGCGGCCGCCATAATCGCTTGGTTCTTCGAGAGCATCAGCGACGATTAGGCGGCTGCTATGGGCGGCCTATTGCCGCCCATTAATCTTTGGCCCGGTTTCCGGCCTCGCGCGGGCCAAGCTTACGCATTCGTAATTTCCCCAAGCCCAGACTTTGGCCCTATCGTCGCGCCGTTCGTGCTCCCTTGTTCTAGGGGGCTCCTTGAGGTCGCTCCCCATATGGCGAAATTTCGCGACACGGCCAAAGAGTTTGCTCGCATCGCCTTCCCCTATTTCCGCGGCAGCGACCGCTTATGGGGGCGCGGGCTGTTGCTCGTGGTCATCGCGCTCCAGCTGTTCCAGGTCTGGCTGAACGTCCGATTCAACGCCTGGTACAACACGTTCTACACGGCGCTCAGGACAAGAACTTGGGAGGTCTTCATCTACCAGTTCGGCGTGTTCACGGTTCTCGCCATCTTCTTCATCGTCACGGCGGTCTACCAACTCTATTTGCAGCAATGGTTGCAGATCCGCTGGCGCGGCTGGCTGACGGAGGCCTATCTCGGGCGCTGGCTCGCCGAAGGCACCCATTACCGGATGCGGCTCAAGGGCGACTCCGCCGACAACCCCGACCAGCGCATCGCCGACGACATCCGCCTCTTCGTCAACGCCACGCTCGATATCGGCATCGCGCTGCTCGGCTCCGTCGTCACGCTGATCTCCTTCATCGTAATCCTGTGGAACCTGTCCTCGGCGACGCCGCTGATGATCGGCGATGCATCCTACGAGATCCCCGGCTATCTGGTGTGGGCGGCACTGATCTACTCGGTCATCGGCACCTGGGTGACTCATCTGGTGGGACGCCCGCTCATCAAGCTCAATTTCGACCAGCAGCGCTACGAGGCCGATTTCCGATTTTCTCTCGTGCGCTTGCGGGAGAATGCCGAGGAAGTGACGCTGCTTTCCGGCGAGCCCGCCGAAGAGGCGCATCTGCACGACCGCTTCGCGCATGTGATCAGGAACTGGCACGGCATCATGAGCCGCACCAAAAAGCTCACCTTCCTGACCGCCGGCTACAACCAAGTCGCGATCATCTTTCCGTTCCTGGTGGTGAGCCCGGTCTATTTCTTCGGCACGCTGACCCTGGGCGGGCTGATGCAGATTGCGCAAGCCTTCAGCCAGGTACAGAGCGCGTTGTCCTTCTTCGTCACGGCCTATTCCAGCATCGCCGACTGGAAAGCGGTACTCGACCGGCTGGCCGGCTTCGAGGCCTCGATCGACTGGGCCCAGAAGCTCAGCGAGACCGCGCCGCGGGTCGAGTTCATCAGCGAGGGCGCGGGCACGTTGCATGTGGAGCAGATGTCCGTCGGGCTTCCCAATGGCGATGAGATCGTGCGCCTCTCGGACCTTGTCATCGCGCCGGGCGAGCGCATCCTGGTGACCGGGCCGTCAGGCTCCGGCAAGACCAGCCTGTTCCGGGCGCTCGGCGGCGTATGGCCGTTCGGATCAGGCTCCGTGCGTATCCCCGAAGGTGCCAGCGTGCTCGTGCTGCCGCAGCGGCCTTATTTGCCGCTCGGGACTTTACGCGGCGCACTGGCCTATCCGGGACCCCAGGATGCCTTCACGCCCCAAGAGATCGAGACCGCTCTCGAGGAGGTCGGGCTCGGGCATCTCAGCGGGAAACTCGACGAGACCGCCTATTGGGCCGACACGCTGTCCGGCGGCGAGCAGCAACGGCTCTCCATCGCCCGCGCGCTCCTGCACAAGCCCCAATGGCTGTTCCTGGACGAGGCGACCAGCGCGCTGGACGAAGAGTCAGAGGCCTCGCTTTACCGGCTTCTGCTGGAACGGCTGCCGGACTCGGCCATCGTGTCGATCGGCCACCGGTCGAGCCTCAACGAATTCCACGGCCGGTTCTTCAAGCTGTCGCCGGAAGAGGACGGGCGCCACCGGCTGGCGGAAGCGAAACAAGCGCCGAAGGCCGTGGCCTAGGCCTCACTTCACGCAGCCGCTCCCGGCATCGAGGCCATCGGGTTCGCCCCAGTCATTGGCCGGGACGTCGGGGAAGGACTTGCCGAACTCCTGCTTCACCATCTCGAATCTCGACGGAACGTTGGAGTTCTCCGGGAAATCGACGATCCAGAAATAGTCGAAATTGTCGTCCGGCCATTCGCGCGGCACGCCCGGCAGAATGTCGAGATGGAAGAGCTGCCGGAGGGTCACCGCGGCCTCGCGCTGATATTTGTCGTCGAGCGCCTTGTTGGCGATGTGCCTGTGCTCCCAGACCATCACGACGGTCTTCCCCTTTGAGGGCCGGGTTGTTGAGGATGTTCCCGGCCGCCTCTCGCGTCCGGGCGTCAGCGCCTCGGTAAACTTCTTTTCGTCCGCCTCGGGCAGCACCGAATAATAGATGATCGGCTTTCCCCAGCTCTCCACCGCGGGCGTCGCCAGCTCCATGGTGTGGAGGGTAATGGCGAAGAAGTAGGCCGGCGGCGCGTCCTCGGTGAACAGCGACTTGGCGGCGTCCTTGCCAAGATAATTGTATTTCAGCGCTTGCGCCCGCTGCCGACCGGTCTCGCAGAGCTTCCAATCGTCGGCCTTCTCGCCGTGGCGCAGGATGACGATGCGCGAGGGAGCGGCCAAGACGGCGGTGACGGACGCGGCAAGCAGGGCCGCAAAGATGGCAAGACGAATCCACATGGCGGCCGGAGACTAGCCGCTGGCGCGCATCATCGCCATTCACCTCGCGGTGAACTTCAGTCTTTTTTAGGTTGAGAGAGCCGAAACGATCGCCGCGCGCAATTCGGTGGCCCGCGCGTCCCAGGCGGCGCCCTGGGCCGCCAGCAGATGCGCTTGGCTCTTGAGGATCAGCCCATCGTCCAGCACTTTGAGGTGGTTCGCCCTCAGCGTGGTGCCGGTGGTGGTGATGTCGACGATCAGCTCCGACGTGCCGGTGGCGGGCGTCGCCTCGGTGGCGCCGACACTCTCGACGATGCGGTAGCCGGTCACGCCTTTCCTGGCGAAGAAGCGCCGCGTCAGGTTCATATATTTGGTGGCGACGCGCAGACGGCGGCCGTGGGCCCGGGCGAACTGCTCGGCCACATCCTCCAAGTCCGCCATGCGCGACACGTCGAGCCAGCATTCCGGCACGGCGACGATCACATCCGCATGGCCGAAGTTCAGCGGCGCAAGGAACTCAACAGTGCCGTCCACGTCGGTGAGCGTCTCGCGCACCAGGTCCTCGCCGGTGATGCCCAAGTGCACGCGCCCCGCCCTGAGTTGATGCACGATCTCGGCGGCGGAGGTGTATTCGACCTCCACGTCACCCAAACCTTCGAGCTGGCCGCGATAGCCGCGCTCATGCCCTTTGACACGCAACGGGTAGCCCGCCCGCTCGAACAGCTCTGCGGCCTTCTCCTTCAGCCGGCCCTTGGACGGCACGGCGATGACAAGCGCGGGCGCGGTCATGACGCGCTCCTCTCCACCGCGGCGAGCAGACGTTCGGTGTGAATGGCCGAGCCCACGGCCGGCACGGGGCGCGGCGCGCCGAGCGCGGCCAGCAGATTGTCGTAGCGCCCGCCGCCGGCGACCGGCTCGGTCTCGCTCAGGCCCGCGGCCTCGACCTGGAACACGAGGCCCGAATAATATTCGAGCTTGCGGCCGAACTCGGTGTCGAAGGTGGCGCGGGTCAGATCGATGCCGGCGCGCTCGAGCCGATCGAACCGGCGCAAGGCGGCATCCAGCGCGGGGTCGACGTCGAGTCCCGCACCTTTCGCGATCATGGCGATTTTTTCGGTCGCCTCGCGCGGGGCGGCGGAGACGGCCAGGTAATAGTCGATCACGGTCGCCACCTCTTTCGGCAGCGGATCGGCGCGCAGGTCGGCCGGCGTGATCGCACAAGCGCGCGGTGATCTCGCGCAAGGAGCGGTTGCCGCGAGGGAAGTATTTTGCGCCTCGAGATAGGCCGCGACCATCTCCTCGGCCGTCTCTTGGTCAGCGCCGCCGATCTTCTCCGCCAGCGCCGCCGTCAGGCCGTCCGTCTCCGGAGGTTCGCCTTTCGCCAGACGTGTGAGCAGCGCGTGGAACACGGGCGGCCGCCAAAAATAATGACGCAGTTTCAGGCGCCAGCGCTCGGGCAGCTGAAGCGCATCGATCAGCGCGTAGAACAGGGCGATGTCGCCGAAACGCAGCCAATATTCTCTAAGGCCGGCGCTCTTCACCGCCTCGACCGCGAGCAGCAGCACCTCGACATCGGCGCTCTCCTTGTCGGGCGCGCCGAAACACTCGATGCCGGCCTGGCGGAACTCGCGCGGGTGCGTGGCGCTGGGGCCGAGCGGCTGAAAGCGGAAGGCGGGGCCGTTGTAGCAGTAGCGGGCCTGAGCGCCCGCGTCGGGGTGGCGCTCCAAATAGAGCCGCGACACCGGCACCGTCAGGTCCGGCCTGAGGCAAAGCTCCTCGCCGGCGAGGTCGGTGAACACATAGGTGCGCGATCTCACCTGCTCGCCGACCTGGTCGAGGAACACGCCGGCGGGCTGGATGATGGCGGGCGCGACCGGCTCGTAGCCCGCGCGCGCGAACAGGTCGAGCAACGCCCGCGCCTGGGCCTCGAGAGCCTCGAATGCTTTCGCCGATTCCGCAACCATGGCTGGTGTCCGATCTACCTCTTACTCGTCATGCCCGGACTTGATCCGGGCATCCACGCCGTTACCTCTGAAGAACGGGTAAAGGCCAATGGAATGGATTGCCGGGTCAAGCCCGGCAATGACGATGCATAAGGGGATAACACGAGTGATCTGGATTTGTGGCGATCAAGGACGCGGCGTACGGCCGCGACGAGATCGGCCTCGGGCACGGCGAACTGCGCTTCCGCCTGCTTTTTCAGATACTCCTCGCGATCCTCGATGGCGGTGAGACCCGCGCCGAGCACGAGATCCTTGATCTGCACCTCGCCGCGTTGCTTCTCGTCGCCGCCCTGAATGACCACGCACGGGGCGCCGCGCCGGTCGGCATATTTCATCTGCGCCTTCATGCCCGACGACCCGAGATAGAGCTCGGCGCGGATGTTCGCGTTGCGCAGCGCCTGCACCATCTTCTGGTAGTCGGCTAAGCGGTCCTTGTCGAAGACGAGCACGACCACGGGGCCTCGCACGGCATCGCCCTTGAACTTGCCGAGCAGCTGAAGGCCGAACAGGAGCCGCGACACGCCGACCGAGATTCCGGTGGCCGGGACCTTCTCGCCGGTGAAGCGCTCGACGAGCCCGTCATAGCGGCCGCCCGACACCACGGAGCCGAGCCTGATTTCAAGGCCGCGCTCGTCCGTGATCGGCGCCGTCAATTCCGCCTCGAATACGGGGCCGGTGTAATAACTCAGCCCGCGCACGACGGTGGGATCGATCTTGATACGGTCCGCGTAGCCGGCCGCTGCAATCAGCGCGGCAATCCCGGTCAACTCTTCTAGGCCTTCGCCGCCAATGCCGGTAGCGGCCGTGCCGAGATCGCCGAGCTTCATCTCGCCTTCGCTGATTGCGGCCAGGACCGAGGCAATCTGGTCGGGAGCGAGGTCGGCACCTTTGGTGTAGTCGCCGGACTCGTCTTTGCGCCCCTTTCCCAAGAGCGCTTCAACACCTTCCATACCGAGCCGGTCGAGCTTGTCGATGGCGCGCAAAACCGCGAGCCGCTTAGCGGCGTTTTCTTCACCGCCAAGTCCGATGGATTCGAGAACGCCGTCGAGGACTTTGCGGTTATTGACCTTCACCACATAGTCGCCGCGGGGGATGCCGAGGGCTTCGAGCGTGTCGGCGGCGAGCATGCACAGCTCCGCGTCGGCCGCGACCGATGGCGCGCCCACCGTATCGGCGTCGAACTGCATGAACTGGCGGAAGCGGCCCGGGCCCGGCTTCTCGTTGCGCCACACGGGGCCGGCCTGATAGCGCCGGAACGGCTTGGGCAAACTCTGGAAGTTCTCGGCCACATAGCGGGCGAGCGGCGCCGTCAGATCGTAGCGCAGGGAGAGCCACTGCTCGTCGTCGTCCTGGAAGGAAAACACGCCTTCGTTGGGCCGGTCCTGGTCGGGCAGGAACTTGCCGAGCGCATCGGTGTATTCGATCGCGGGCGTATCCAGCGGCTCGAAGCCGTAGCGCTCGAACACGGACCTGATGGTGCCGAGCATGGCCTCCGTGGCGCGGATTTCCGCCGAGGAAATGTCCTGCAAACCCTTCGGCAGGCGGGCCTCAGGGCGAGGGCTTTCGGTCTTCTTGGTCATGGAGGATTTCGGCTGAGTCTAGAGGGGTTCCAGCCGCCGCGTTCTAGCCCATCGATCCCCGGCCAGCAAGCGAGGGGGACATCATGGTGAGGTGCCCGGCCGTCCTTCGAGGCTCGCTGGCGCTCGCACCTCAGGATGACGGCCGGGCCTCGAACCAGGCGCGCCAATAGCGTCAGTCGGCGAGCGCGCGTTCCTTGGCGCTCATCTTGGCCATCTCCACGAGGGCCTCGATGGGATGGGCGGCGTCCTTCATCTTGGAGAGCGCCGGCGGGCACGGACCGCCCGTGGCCCAGTCGAGCAGCTCCACCGTATGAACGAACGGCACATCCGTGCCGGACTTGAGCTGGCTCATGCAGCCGATATTGCCGGTGACGATTGCGTCCGGCTTGATGCTGTCAATGTTCTTGAGCTTGCGGTCGCGGAGCTGGCCGGACAGTTCCGGCTCCATGATGTTGTAGGTGCCGGCCGAGCCGCAGCACAGATGCCCCTCGGGGATGTCGGTGAGCGTGTAGCCCCGCCTGCTCCAGAAGCACGCGGGCAGCGCGTCGAGCTTCTGGCCGTGCTGGAGCGAACAGGCGGAGTGATAGGCCACTTTCAGCCCGGTCCACATGACGGGCGGATTGAGGCCGATCTCGTCCAGGAACTCGGTGACGTCCTTCGCCAGCCCCGAGACATATTCCGCGCGCTCCGCATAGCCGCGATCGCGGGCGAGCAGATTGCCGTAGTCCTTGAGCATGGTGCCGCAACCGCCGGCCGTGAGAACGATGCCGTCGAGCAGGCGATCGCGCATCACCGCGGTCCAGGCATCGATATTGTGGCGCGCATGGGACCGCGCCTCCTCTTCGCGCCCGAGAGAATGGGAGAGCGCGCCGCAACAGCCTTCATCCTTCACCACCACGACATCGATGCCGTGCCGGCGGAGCAGCCGGATCGCCGCGTGATTGATCTGCGGCGCCAGCACCTCCTGCACGCAGCCGAGCATGATCGCCACGCGTTTGGGCTGGGGTGCCTTGGGATTGAGCGCCGATTTTGGTTTCAGGATCTTGAGCTTGAGCGCGCCCGGCGGCACCAGGTCGAGGGCCGCCGCGATACGGCGCATGCCCAACTTGGCGAAGAGATTGCGGAAGGGCTTCATGAACCAGCCGAGCACCAGCATAGCCTTGAACCGGTTCGGGTTCGGCAGCACGCGGCTCAGGAACCAGCGCATGGTGCGCTGATTAGCACCGCGGTGGCCGCGCTGCTCGACGCGCACGCGGGCGAGATCGACCAGATGCATATAGTCGACGCCGCTCGGGCAGGTGGTCATGCAGCCGAAACAGGAGAGGCAGCGGTCGATGTGATGCACCGTCGTGTTGGTTACATCGCGGCCCTCGAACATCTGCTTCATCAGGTAGATGCGGCCGCGCGGGCTGTCGCGCTCGTCGCCGGTCAGCACGTAGGTGGGGCAGGTGGCCGTGCACAGCCCGCAATGGACGCAGCGGCGCAGGATCTCGTCGGCGCGCGCGACCGTCGGGTCCCCAAGCTGAAGGGCGTTGAAATTGGTTTGCATGGCCCAGCTACAATCCCCGGCAACCGGCCAGGGTGGAAAGTCCTAGAGATTCGAAGGCGCGTTTCGGTTGGTCCGAAATCAACGCCGTCTTGCGGATCCGTATCGTATCACCCGCCAGCCGCCGCGATCCAGCCCACCGATTCCGGCCGCAAGCAAGGGTGGTCTCCTTACCCTCCCTTTCTCGTTCGTCACCCCCGGGCTTGTCCCGGGGGTCCAATGGAGCGCCAAGCACCGCCATGGAACGCTCTACTTGGGGAAGACAGATCTCTACGAAGAAATTTGCGGCTAGGCCCTATTGGATGCCCGCACAAGGCCGGGCATGACGAAGGAGAGTGGGCCAGGGACGCTCTAATCGACGAGCTCGCGCTCCTTGGCCGCGGTCTTGGCCATCTCGACCAGCGCCTCGATGGGATTGGCGCGGTGGCGCAGCTTGGAGAGCGCCGGCGGGCAGGGGCCGCCCGTGGCCCAGTCCAGCAGCTCCACGGTGTGGACGATGGGCACGTCGGTGCCGCCCTGGAGCAGCGCCATGCAGCCAATATTGCCGACCACGATAACGTCGGGAGAAATGCTCTCGATGTTCTTGAGCATCCGGTCGCGCAACTGGCCCGCGAGGTCCGGCTGGAGGATGTTGTAGACGCCGGCGGAACCGCAGCACAAATGCCCCTCCGGGATGTCGGTCAGCGTGTAGCCCGCCTGCTCGAGAAGAGCGCGCGGCAGCGCCTCGAGCTTTTGGCCATGACGCAACGAACACGCAGAGTGGTACGCCACTTTCAAGCCGGTCCACATGACGGGCGGATTGAGACCGATCTCGTCGAGATACTCCGTGATGTCGCGGGCGAGGCCCGACACGTACTCCGCACGCTCCGCATAACCGCGGTCTCGCGCCAAGAGGTTTCCATAGTCCTTGAGCATGGCACCGCGGCCGCCGTCGGTGACGATGATCGCGTCCAGCAGGCGTTCGCGCATCAGGGCGGTCAAGGCGTCGATATTGTGGCGCGCGTGACCCTGCGCCTCCTCCTCGTGCCCCAAGCTATGGGCTACCGCGCCGCTGCTGCCCTCGTCCTTGACCACCATGACGTCGATGCCATGACGGCGAAGCAGCCTCATCGCCGCCTGATTGATCTGCGGCGCCAGGACCTCCTGCACGCAGCCCAGCATGATCGCCACGCGCTTCGTATGGGGTGCTTTCGGGTTGTAGGCCGACTTGGGCTTCAGAATTTTGAGCTTGAGCGCGTTTGCTGGAACCAGCTCCAAAGCCGCCGCCACGCGCGGAAGACCCATCTTGGCGAAGACATGACGGAACGGCCTAGCGAACCAGCCCAGGGCAAGCAGCGCCTTGAAGCGATAGGGGTTCGCCAGCACGCGACTTACAAACCAACGCATCATGCGCTGGCTCGCGCCACGATGTCCGCGTTGCTCGATGCGAACCCGCGCCAGATTGACGAGATGCATGTAGTCAACACCGCTGGGACACGCCGCGCGCCCAAGGCATGAGGGGCATCGGTCGATATGGTGAACCATCGTGCTGGTCACCTTACCGCTCTCGAACATCTGCTTGATCAAATTGACGCGTCCGCGCGTACTGTCCCGCTCATCGCGCGTCAGCACGTAGGTCGGACAGGGCGCGGCGACCAGTTCGCATGGGACGCAGCGGCGCAAAATCTCATCGACGCGCGCGATTGTCGGATCACCAAGCTGAAGGGCGTTGAAGCTGGTCTGCATGACGCTTGGCTCACATATCCCGATACATACGGCCCGGATTGAAGATGCCGAGCGGATCGAAGGCGTGCTTCAGCTTGGCCGAGAGAATCGCGTGTTGCGGCTCGAGCGGCTGGAACACGTCGATGCCGGCGCGGGTCGCGTCGTCGGCGCGGATCAAGGTGGCGTGACCGCCGAGCTCGGCAAGCTGGCGGCGAATATCGACAGCGCCGGCATCGGTCAAGGGCGGCGTCTCGATCCAGATGAGGCCGCCCGACCAGTCATAGACCACCCGGGCGTCGATCTTGCGTGACAGATTGCCGACGAGCTTGGCGGCTTGGGTCGGCGCGGTGGAGACGCGCCACAGCGGGATTGGGCTTGTCCTGGAACATCTGCGTGCGGATGTCGTTCCAGAACGCTTGGCTGCGTTCGCCGTCGAGTTCCAGCGCCGGGCTATAGGCGAGCAGCGCCTGGCGCAGGCTGTTGGCCCGATAGCGCGCCGAGGACGGGAAATTCTCGACCCGGATCGCGGTGACCGGATTCTCGCGCCGGCAATCTCCTCATCGGAGAGACGCGCGGCAAGGTCGGCATGGATGTGCAACGCGCCCGACACCTCGTAGGGCGTGCCCATGGCGATGCACAGGGCTTCGACCGCCGTCTGGTCGGTCAGGCCGAAGCAGAGAATCGTGCGGGTCTCGCGCTGGGCCGGCAACACTTTGAGCGAGATCTCGGTCATCATGGCGAGCGTGCCCCAGGAGCCGGCCAGCGTGCGGCCGATGTCGTAGCCCGTGACATTCTTCATGACGCGGCCGCCCGCCTTGATCACCTCGCCGCGGCCGTTGACGGCGCGTATGCCCAGCACATGGTCGCGCGCGGCGCCTTTGAGGATGCGGCGGCTGCCGGAAATATTGGTGGCGATCACGCCGCCGATCGTGCCGTCGCCGGGCGCATAACCCAGGATCGGGGCGAGATCGACGGGCTCGAAGGGAAGCTCCTGCTCGTTCTCGGCGAGCTTGGCCTCGATCTCGGCAAGCGGCGTGCCGGCCTTGGCGACCATCACCAGCTCCGTCGGCTCGTAAAGCGATATGCCCGACATGCCCTCGCTGCTCACCACGGCGCCCGCCCCCACCGGATGTCCCAGCTCGCGCTTGGTGCCCTTGCCCATGATCTCCAACGGGGTGCGCGTCTCGGCCGCCTCGAACACGAGAGCGGCGAGTTCCTCCTCCGTTTCGGGAGCATGGAAGCCGAGGCGCATGGAACCGGTCACGGGACTTCGTGTCCTTCCGCCAGCTCGGCCTCGATCGCGACCTCGACGCCGGTCTCCACCTCGGGGCCAAGATCGGTCAGCTCGATGCTGCGCATCCTCTGGGCGTCCCGGCCCTCGATGGGAAAGACCTTGCCCGGGTTGAGCAGCCAGGAGGGATCGAACTCCTCCTTGATGCGGACTTGCTGGTCGATGTCCTCGTCGGTGAACTGCTCGTACATCAATTCACGCTTTTCGATGCCGACGCCGTGCTCGCCGGTCAGGCAGCCGCCAAGCGCGACGCAGAGCTTCAAGATCTCGCCGCCGCACAGCTCCACGCGCTCCAGCTGCACGGAATCGTTGGCGTTATAGAGAATGAGCGGATGGAGATTGCCGTCACCCGCGTGGAAGATGTTGGCCACGTCGAAGCGGTATTTGCGGCAGATCCAGCCGATCTCGTCCAGCGCCTTGGGCAATTGGGACAGCGGGATGACGCCATCCATGCAGATATAGTCGGAGATCTGGCCGATGGCGCCGAACGCCGCCTTGCGGCCCTTCCAGATCAGCGCGGTCTCTTCCGGGCTCTGGCTGCGGCGCAGGCTCGTCGGCAGGAAGTCGCGGGCGATGTCCTCGATCTTCTCCAGGAGATACTCGATCTCGTCCTCGGAGCCTTCGACCTCGACGATCAGCGCGGCCTCGGCGTCGAGCGGATAGCCGGCGGGCACGAAATGCTCGCAGACATGGATGGCCGGACGGTCCATGAACTCGATGGCCACGGGCACGATGCCGGCGGCGATGATGGCGGCGACGCAGGACGCGGCGGCCTCTGTCGAGTCGAAGCCGATCAGGATGGGCTTCGAGCCTTCGGGGGCCGCGAGCAACCGCACCGTGGCCTCGGTGACGACGCCAAGCTGACCTTCGGAGCCGGTGATCAGCGGCAAGAAGTCGTAGCCTGGCGCGTCCAGATGCTTGCCGCCGAACTCGACGATCTCGCCGTCCATCATGACCATGCGCACACCGAGCAGGTTATTGACGGTGACACCGTATTTCAGGCAATGGGCGCCGCCGGAATTGGTGGCGATGTTGCCGCCCACGGTGCACGCGATCTGGCTCGACGGGTCGGGCGCGTAGAACAGGCCGTGCTTCGACGCGGCCTCGGTGATGGCGATGTTGGTCAGGCCGGCCTCGACACGCGCCACGCGGTTCGAGGGGTCGATCTCGATCACCTTGTTCATGCGCGACAGGCAGAGCACGACCGCGTCTTCCAGCGGCAGAGCCCCGCCGGCGAGCGAGGTCCCCGCTCCGCGCGGCACTACCTTGACGTGGTTGTCGTGACAGAAGCGCAAGATCGCGGAGACTTCCTCGGTGCTGCTCGGCAAGACCACGGCAAGCGGCAGGCAGCGATAGGCGGTCAGCGCGTCGGATTCGAACGTGCGGCATCCCTCCTCGTCGGCGATGAGCGTCGCCTCCGGCACCAACCTTTTGAGCTGCTTCACGATGTCGTTCCGCCGGGAGGTTACCCCGCGGTCCGGATCGGGAAGGATCAGTGGGGACATGTGTGCGGCTCCAAGCCGTCGAGAGTGGCCATTTGGGTCAAAGAGCTCCGGCTAGTCTTTCGCATGAGCGCGGGATGCGGGCAATACGGGCACGCCGGCCACGCCCAAATAGGGCTCAATGTGGAACGCATCATGGCGCTCCAAGTTACGGTGGTGCCAGGCGGCCCTTCCGGCTCCCGGTACGCCTACAAGAACGGGCCCCAAAAGGGGCAAAAACTCCTGGCTGGGCAGCTTATCAAGGAGAACAGAGATGAGGAAACTCGGGTTCTGCAGGCTCGGGTTCGCGGCGGCTTTGATCGCCCTCGCCGGCCCCGCATCCGCCGCGGGCGACGCCGAGGCGGGCAAGGCCGCCTTCGCCACCAAATGCGGCATCTGTCATCAAGTGGGACCTGACGCCCAGAACCTGGTCGGTCCCGAACTCAACGGCATCGTCGGCCGCAAGGCGCGAGCGTCGAAGGCTTTGCCTACTCGCCGGGCATGAAGAAGCTCGGCGAGGAGGGTTACACCTGGACGGAGGCGCATATCGATCCTTGGATCGAGGACCCGAAGGCGCTCCTGCCGGATTCGCCCATGGCCCTCGCGTTTCAGGGAATTCCTGACGCGGACGAGCGGGCAAACATCATCGCCTATCTGAAAACGCAGAAATAGCGGGTCAGCGCGCGGCGGGCTGTTGCCCCGCCGCCGCCGGCTGCGCGGCTTGGGGCGCCGGCCCCAGCCGGGTTTGTTCCGCGCCCGCCTGAAACCTCTCGATGTCCTCCAGCACTTCCTTGAAGAAGTAGTCCCGCACGCCCTCCTCCCGGGCGATCTCGCCCCAGGCCTCGCGCAAGGCTTCAAGCACGCCGCCCGGCCAGGGCAGCACGCGCACCCCGTCCTGGTTGGTCAAGGCGGCAAGCGCCGATGCTTGCAGGGTCGCGCTTTCGGAGAGGGTGGTCTGAAGCCTCTCGCCGCACGTGGTCTCGATCAACGCCTGGCGCTCGGGCCCGAGCTTCGCCCAGCGTTCCTGGTTGATGAGAAGCTCGAACACGGTGGCGGGCTGGTGCCAACCGGGCATGTACAGATGCTTGACCATTTCTTGCAGGCCGAGCGTGCGGTCGACCGCGGGCGTATAGATTTCGGCGGCGTCGATCTTGCCGTCCTTGAAGGCGTCGATCAGGCCGCTTCCCGGCACCAGCACCGGTACCACGCCGAGCCGCGACATCACCCGCGCGCCCAGCCCGAAGATGCGCATGCGCAAGCCCTCGAGGTCCTTCTTGGCGGTGATCTCCTTGGCGAACCAGCCGCCCGCCTCGGCGCCGCCAAAGCCGCAAGGAATGACATGCACCTTCACCCTCGCCTGGTCGTACATCTCCTGATAGAGCCCCCGGCCGTTGCCCCGATTGAACCAGGCGAGGTAGCCCTTGGCGTCCGGGCCGAAGGGATAGCCGCCGAAGAGGCTTGCCGCCGGCACTTCGCGGCCCAGAAGCCCGCCGTGGCGAAGCCGGCATCGACCTTGCCGTCCGAGACCTTGTCGAGGATCTCGTGGGGCACCGTGCCGTCGCCCGGCTCCTTCAGATCGAGCTTCAGGGTGCCTTTCGACCCCTCCTCCACGCTTTCGCAAGCTGCCGCGCGGGTGCGCCCAGGCCAGGGAGGTGCGTGCCATAGACCATGGGCGTGACCAGCGTGACCGTGTCGGCCGCGGCCGCGCCCGCGTGAAGGACGAGGACGAGCAGCGCCGCCTGAACCCTGACGTGAATGCTTGTGACTGCCGGCTTTGTCATACCCTCGCCATGCCTGGAAACTCGGGCCGGAGCTTGACCGGAAGGCCTAGAGACCTCAAGCCCATGTGGGAAAGTCTTGAGGCCCGGCCGCATCCCCTTGCTTCCGTTTGGGTAAGCCTTCGGCTATGGTTCAGCGCACTTTCCCGATGTGCATGAAGTTCTTAGTCTAGGCCCAGGGCCTAGTACGGGGTCGGCCGTATGAATCTCGCCGTTTGGCTGATCGAGCGCCACCGCTGGTTCAAGCGGACGCTGCTGATCATGAACGACTTCGCGATGCTCGCCATCGCGTTGTGGGGCGCCTATTCGTTGCGCCTCAGCCAGTTTTACGTGCCCGAGACCTGGCAGATCTTCCTGCTCATGCTGGCCGCACCCGTGGTCGGCGTCCTCGTGTTCTATTGGCGCGGGCTCTACAAGCTCGTGACCCGGTTCATCGGTCCTGAAGGCACCACGCAGATCTATACGGCGGTGTTCATCGC
>NZ_LPWD01000027.1 GCF_001723295.1 Methyloceanibacter marginalis | reverse complement strand
GGCGCGCCGAACAGCCCGCGCGCTTGCGCCTCCGCCGTCTGGGCCTTCAGCGCCTCTTTTACCTCTTCGGACCCGGCTGCAGCCAGTGCGGCGTCCGCATCCACGTCGAGCGAGAGGAGGATCGCACGCAACGTCGCCTCGTCGGAAATGTCCTTCTGCTCCGCGTAGTTCGCCGTAAACACCGCGCGCGTGAAAGCGGGCGTCCAGCCTTGATCCTCGCCCGCCAGCGCGAGCCGGGCCGCCTTCAAGCCGTTCTGCGGAAACCGCACCGGCGGCAGGCTGAGCGCGAGCCCGTCCGCTTCGCAGACCCGTTCGAGGTCGCGCCACATATATTTCCCCTTGGTCTTATAGATATTGAACGGCGAGTCGCTCCACCCGTACGCTTTGAAGATCGGGCCGAGCAGGAACGGCCGCCAGCGCACCGTGACGCCGTCGTCCGCGGCAAGCCGCTCGATACGCATGGCCGTCGGATAGGAATAGGTGCTGGCGAACTCGTACCAGAAGTCGATTTCAGCCATGGGCTCCGGTCCGCTAGAGTCTTCTGCCTGTCATATAGAGGCGGACGCGGGTTGCGTCACGGGCCGGAGAAAGGACGAGGCGTGATCGGGCGACTGATCTTGCGGGGACTGGTCGTGGTGTTGGCTTTCGGAGTCGCCGTCGGCGTCGCGCTCGCGGTGCTGCTGGCGCTCGGCGCCATGTGGGTGGGCGATGAGCTGCGCGCCGCCGCGCCCCACGATCCTCTGTTCCGCCATGGGGGCGCCACCGCTTTCGGCGTGGTGCTCTTTACGGGCTTCGTGGCGCCGGCGCTGACGGCCCTGCCGGCGTTGTGGCGGTGGTTGTGGGGGAGGTGCTGCGCCTGCGGTCTTGGCTTTACTACGTGCTGGCGGGCGGCGCGTCGCTCGCCGCCGTCCCGCTTCTGGCCGGTCTGCAGGCAAACGGCGTACCTAACATGCCCGCGAGCGAATACATGACCATCTTCGCCACCGCCGGTTTCGCCGGCGGCTTTACCTATTGGCTCCTGGCCGGTGCCCGGGCCTGACGGGGAAACCGATCCGGTCGCGCTCCAACGCCACGAGCCAGGGCTCCGGCATGAAGCCGGTCACGGTCTCATGCCACGCCCCTTGCGCCAGGACGCGACGGCGCGTAGCGCCCGGCCGCCGCTCATTCATCGCTTCGCGGATTACCCGATCCCGGTCGGTACTGTTTTGCATCGCACCATGCCTCTTCGCTGATCTGCCATCGACAACGCGAGTCGGATCCGAAGGTTCCGATTAACACGCGTCCGACATGAGTTCGACACGAGAATACGTACCCACAGACTGTGCACTGATGCGGATCAAATCTGTCACCCAACCTTCGGCAAACCTTCATTGGGTTGCCGTTGAAACGTCATCGCGGCCACACCGAACTGTCGCGGAGCCTCGCTAGCGTCGTCACTATCGCATGGGGGGATTGTCGTGGCGCGGAGCTGGCTGCTCGCATCTGTCGCACTCGGACTTGTTTTCGGTCTGGTGTTTGCTGTTTATCCGCTGATCGACCTCGAAGTCGCGCGGCTCTTCTTTGACGGCCACAAATCGAAATTCCCCATCTCCGTGACCTATGAATGGAATCTCGTGCGGCAGCTCGCCAACTGGATTCCCTTTCTGCTGCTGATCCCCGCGCTGTTCGCGCTGCTGCGCAAGATCGTCTTCCCCGGCTCCGAGATCCTGATCTCGCCGTCGGTGGTGGTCTTCCTCGTCGCCTCGTTCATCGTGGGTCCCGGGCTGACCTCCAATCTCCTGCTGAAGGAGAATTGGGGGCGGCCGCGTCCCAATCACGTCGAGCAGTTTGCCGGCACCGCCGACTTCCAGCCTTGGTGGCGGCCGGGCGGCGCCTGCGAGAGGAACTGCTCCTTCGTCTCCGGCGAGGCCAGTCAGGCCTTTTGGGTCGTGGCGCCCGCCGTTCTTGCCCCCGCGCCGTTGCGGCCCATCGTCATGGGGACCGCCGTCGTGTTCGGCGCCTCGGTCGGAGCCATGCGCGTCATCTTCGGCCGTCATTTCGTGAGCGACATCGTTTTTGCCGGGATCATCACCATCGCCATCGTCATGGCGCTTTACGTGCTCTTGCTCGATCCGGTCCGGCGGAACGACGCGCGCATGGAGAAGCTCATCGAGCGCTTTGCGGTCTCGCTACACCGAAACACCGCCGCGTTGCTGTCGGGCGTCGGCACGGCGCTGGCGCATGCGGGCAACACCTTGCGCCATGCGGGCCAGCATCTCCACAAGCGCATCGCCTGCCTCTAGCAGGCTGCACACCCCCCCCCCCCCAGCCCTTGCGCAAGCGCATGGCCCGCCTATAGTCGCGGCCGTCTGATCAACTGAGCCGCCAAGCGCGCTTAAGCCAAATTCTCCGAGGCCATTTCCCATGTCCGACATCAAGAAGGTGGTGCTTGCCTATTCCGGCGGGCTCGACACTTCCATCATCCTCAAATGGCTCCAAGAGACCTACGGTTGCGAGGTCGTCACCTTCACGGCCGATCTCGGCCAGGGCGAGGAGCTGGAGCGGCGCGGAAGAAGGCCGGAGCTGCTCGGCATCAAGGAGATCTTCGTCGAGGATCTGCGCGAGGAGTTCGTCCGCGACTACGTGTTCCCCATGTTCCGGGCGAACGCGCTCTATGAGGGCGTCTATCTGCTTGGCACGTCCATCGCCCGGCCGCTGATCGCCAAGCGCCAGATCGAAATCGCGCGGGAAACCGGCGCCGATGCCGTGTGTCATGGCGCCACCGGCAAGGGCAACGACCAGGTTCGGTTCGAACTCACCTATTATGCGCTGAACCCCGACATCAAGGTGGTGGCGCCGTGGCGTGAGTGGGACTTCGTCTCGCGCAGCGATCTCATCGCCTTCGCCGAGAAGCACCAGATCCAAGTCGCTAAGGACAAGCGCGGCGAGGCGCCGTTCTCGGTGGACGCGAACCTGCTGCACTCCTCCTCGGAGGGAAAGGTGCTGGAGGACCCGAATACCGAGCCGCCGGCTTACGTCTATCAGCGCACCCTGTCGCCCGAAGAGGCGCCCGACAAGGCGACCGTCATCACCATCGGCTTCGAGAAGGGCGACCCGGTTTCCATTAACGGCAAGAAATTGTCGCCTGCCGCGCTGCTCACGGAGCTGAACGCCTACGGCAAGGAGAACGGCATCGGCCGGGTCGACCTCGTGGAGAACCGTTTCGTCGGCATGAAGTCGCGCGGCATCTACGAGACGCCGGGCGGCACGATTCTTTACGCCGCGCATCGGGCGATCGAGTCGCTCACCCTCGACCGCGAAGCCATGCATCTGAAAGACTCGCTCATGCCGCGGTACGCCGAGCTTGTTTATTACGGGTTCTGGTTCGCGCCGGAGAGGGAGATGCTGCAAGCGCTCGTGGACAAGAGCCAAGAGAACGTCGAGGGCGAGGTGACGCTCAAGCTCTACAAGGGCAACGTCATCGTCATCGGGCGGGCGAGCGGCAAGTCGCTCTATTCGAGCGAAATCGTCACCTTCGAGGACGACCGGGGCGCTTACGACCAGAAGGACGCCGAAGGCTTCATCAAGCTCAACGCACTGCGCCTTCGCCTCCTCGGCAGGCGTCAGGGCTGATTGCCATGACCTGGCCCGACACCCGAATTCTCGATCTGTTCGGCATCGACCTGCCGATCGTCCAAGCGCCGATGGCCAACTCCACCGGCGTGGAAGTGGCCATCGAAGTGGCGAAGGCCGGCGGGCTCGGCGCTTTGCCGTGCGCGGTGCTTTCGCCGAAGGAGATCGAGGCGGGGGTTGCCACCTTCCGGACGCACACCACGGCGCCGATCAACTGCAATTTCTTCTGCCACCAGGAGACGCCCGACGACCAAGAGCGCGACCGGGCTTGGCTGCTGCACCTCGCGCCCTACTTCGCCGAGTTGCATGAGGATCCGCCATCCCTGCCGCTGCCGCGCGGCCATGCGCCCTTTGGCGAAGACGAGTGCGCCGTGCTCGAGGCGCTGCGTCCGGAAGTCGTGAGCTTCCATTTCGGCCTGCCCGCCGCGCCGCTCCTGGCGCGCGTGAAGGCGGCCGGCTGCAAGATCATCAGCACGGCCACGTCCCTCCGCGAAGCTGTGTTCCTCGGCGAAAATGGCGTGGACGCAATCATCGCCCAGGGCGCGGAAGCCGGCGGCCATCGCGGCATGTTTCTCGAGACTGAGGTTGCGACCCAGGTCGGCACCTTCGCGCTGGTCCGCAACATCCGCGCACGCCTCGACCTGCCGGTGGTTGCCGCGGGCGGCATCGCCGACGGCCGCGCCGTCGCCGGGGCCTTCGCGCTCGGCGCTCGGGCCGTCCAGGTAGGCACCGCTTACCTGCTCTGCCCCGAAGCCTGGACCCATCCGGCTCACCGGGCAGCCCTTGCCGATCCGGACCGCGAGACCGCCATCACCAATGTGCTGACCGGGCGCCGGCCCGCGGCATCGTCAATCGCTTGCGCGAGCAAAGCTTCGTCAATCCCGGCGTCTCGGCCTTTCCCGCGGGGCCGTCCCGCCATTGCGCCGCTCCGGGCCAAGGCGGAAGCCCTAGGAAAGATGGATTTCTCGCCGCTCTGGTCGGGCCAGGCCGCCAAGCTTCCGGAGCCTATGGGAGCCGCCGCGCTCACCAAATGGCTGGCCGAGGACGCGCGGGCTAATCTCCCTCAGGCATGATGACCGCATCGCCGGGCATGTCTTCGAACACCTTTTCCTTCACCCCGAAATTCGTGGCGAGCAGCAGGTCGGGCGTGCCGGCCATCCAGGCGGTGATCGAGACCGACTGGTAGGTGCCGTTATTGAGCACGACGAGCAGCTCGAGATCGTCCTTGCCCGTGTTCTCAATGTAGTGGCCGTAGCCTTGCGGCACATAGCCCACGTCGCCCGGCCCGAATTCGTCGGTGCGCGCCCGGCCGCCTGAGCCGAACACGGTCATCCGGCCCGTGCCCTTCAGCCAGTACTGCCACTCAGCCGCGTTCGGGTGCCAATGAAGCTCGCGCATGCCGCCCGGCGCGATCGTCAGAAGCGCGCCGGTCATCGTCGAGGAAATGGGGAACTCGATCTCCGAGGCAATGCGCATCTCGCCGCCGGGGAACGGCTCCGGCGCCTGCGCCAGCAGACGGTAGCGATGAGTGAGCGCCGGCGCGTTGAGCGAGCCTGGCGTGGGATCCTCGGGCAGAGGCGGGGGCACCGGCCCCTTGGCGATATAGACCTCTTTCTTGGGAAACTTGGCGAAGTCCGCAACCGGCAGACCGAAATTCTTGGCCAGCACCTCATGCGGTGTGTGTCCCAGCCAGTCGGTGATCGAAAACGTGCCGAACTCCGAGAAGTAACCGTTGTCGAACACCAGCACGAAGGTGCAGCCGCCCTCGAGTCCTTGGATCGAATGGCCGTGGCCGCGCGGGAAGTACCAGACGTCCCCCGCCCAGAAATCCACCACCTCCGCTTGGTTCTCCGGATCGATCGTGGTGACGCGGGCGCGGCCGTCGATCATGTAGGCCCACTCAGCCGCGTTGGCATGCCAGTGGAGCTCGCGCACCGCCCCCGCTTCGAGTGTCATGTAGACCCCGGCGAGCTTGTCCGACACCGGGAACTGGACGACGGTCGCCTCCTTGGCGGTGCCGCCGTCGAATTGCTTGGTTGGCGTCTCGCCAAGCGGATAGCGGAAGGAGGGAAGCTCTGGCCCCGCAAGCGGCGCGGGCGCGGGCCCATAGGGCGGCTGCATGGTTTCGTTCGACTCCCAACCCATCGGCTCTACTCCATAAGGGCGATGTGCTGGCGCGAGCATGCCTCAGTCGGCGTGGATTGACTACGTCCGCCGCGCCGCGCGCCGCTCCCGCGTCTTGCCAAGTGCTGCGCGCGCGCCGCGTCCAGACGCGGGAAGTTGCGCTCCGCCCAACGGTCGAGACCGCCCAGAGCAGCGCCAAGCGACTTTCCGAGAGGCGTGAGCCGGTACTCGACATGCGGTGGCACGGACTGCAATGTCTTGCGCGCCACCAGCCCATTGCATTCGAGATCCCGCAGCGTCTGCGTCAACATCTTCTGCGACACGCCGCCGACCTTGCGCAGCAGCGCGCCATTGCGCATCGGCCCGTCCGCCAGCGCTGTCAGGATAAGGATAGCCCACTTGCTCGCGATCAGCTCGAGCGCGTCGCGCGCCGAGCATTCGGGATCGAAGACGCTTGGCTTCTTGGACTTCGCCACGGTCGGCGTTCTCGTCTTCAGGTTACCAAAAGGTGCGTACTTGCGTCACGGTGCTCATACGCCAATATCGCGTTCGTTAGAAGCACAAAAGGCGTATCGCCATGAAAGCCGTCGTTCTAAGCGGAAGTCCACGACGAAACGGAAATTCCGCTTTGCTGGCCGGCGCGGCCGCCAGAGGCCTTACCGACGCAGGCCATGCCTGCGATCTCATCTACGCGGACGACGTATTGGCCGGCTTCCTGCGTGACTGCCGGACCTGCCGCAAGAGCAACGGCGAGTGCGCCATCGAGGACGACTTCCGCCGCGTGTTCCTTGACCTGTTCCTGCCTGCGGAGGGGTTCATCGTTGCGACTCCGGTTTATTGGTATGGCATGGCAGCGCAGGTGAAGGCATTCTTCGACCGCGCCTTTTGCTACGTGGCCGCGTCCTATCTGGGGTCTGCCGAAGTCGTGGAGAAGATGATGGGAAAGCGCATCGGGCTGCTCGTCAGCTCCGAGGAGACCTTTCCGACCGTCTCGGCGGGCATCGTGCAGCAACTTCAGGAGTATTGCCGCTATACCCGATCGACATTCGTCGGCAAGGTCCACGGTGTCGGTAACGCGCGGGGAGACGTCGACAAGGATCCCAGCCAGCCCCTGTTGTGCGCGCGCGAGTTCGGCCGGGACCTTTTTACGCGCCACGCCACGGACTACACCATCGATGCGCCGCGCGGCGGCCGGGTCTGGGAGCCGTAAGAAGCTTAGAGCTCGACGCTGACCTTCTCGCTCTCGTTGAGATTGGCTTTGATGCCGTAGAGACGCGCTTTGGCGAACTGGAAGTCGGCGACGGCGGAGTTGGCCGGCCCGTCCCACATCTCCGCCCGCCACAGCTCGACGCGGATGATCATCAGGTTGGGGTCGTCGGGTCCGCTCAGC
>NZ_LPWD01000026.1 GCF_001723295.1 Methyloceanibacter marginalis | reverse complement strand
TGGGCGCCCACCGCGCGCGCGGCTTCGATCTCGGCCTCGGCGTCCGCGACGCTGCCGAGGCGAATCTCTTGCGCCCGCCCGCCGCGCCGCGACAGGTCCGGCAGCGCTTCGATCGCGGCTTGCGCGCCGCCGAACTGGTTGACCAAGGCACGGAACGTGGCGGGGCCGACATTCTCGCTGCGGATCAACCGCAGCCAGGCGAGACGCTGGGCGTCGTTGAGGCGTGTGCCGGCCTCAGGCTTTTTGTTTCTCGCCAATACGCGTCTCCTCGCCGCTCGTGAGGCGGCGGATATTCGCGGCGTGGCGGACGTAGAGAAGAGCGGTAAGCAAAGCGAAGAGGACCGCAAGCGAGATTGTCCCGTGAGCGCAAGCGCCCCGACAGTGGCCGCGCTTGCCACGAGCGCGGAGAGTGAAGAATAGCGCGTCGTGACGGCGACCAGGAGCCAGACGATGCAAAACGCGACCGCCGCAGGCCAATAAAGACCGAGCGCCACGCCGATATAGGTGGCGACACCTTTGCCGCCGCGAAATCCGAGCCAGACCGGGTAGAGATGGCCGAGAAAGGCGCCGAGGCCGGCGAACATGGCTGCGTAGAGTCCGAAATGCGAACCCAACCAGACGGCGGCGGTCCCTTTGAGCACGTCGAGAAGGAGAGTGAGAGCGGCCAGCGGCTTGTTGCCGGTGCGCAAGACATTGGTCGCACCGATATTGCCGGAGCCGATCTTGCGGACGTCACCGCCGCCGGAAAGTCTCGTGAGGATGAGGCCGAACGGAATCGAGCCGAGGAGATAGCCGACGACAAAACTTAAGGAGACAAGCCCGAGCATCAACGGGACAACCGCGCTCCAGTCCTCGGAAGGGGGCATCGATCATCCTCTTGAATGCGGCGAGCCGGTTTAACCGTAATGATAGACGGGCCGTCCGGCAACGAATGTCACAAGCGCCCGGCCTTCGAAGCGTGCCTCGTCGAAGGGGGTATTCTTGGACTTCGAGCGCAGCCGCTCGGGCTCGACCTTCCAGGGCATTTCGAGATCGATCAGGACGAGATCGGCCGTCGCGCCCTTGGCGAGCCGCCCCCCGCTGAGGCCCAAGAGCTCGGCCGGCCGCGACGAGAGAGCGTCCAAGAGGCGATGAAGCGAGACCTCGCCGTTATGGTAGAGGCGGAGTGCGGCGCTGAGCAGGGTCTCGAGACCGACCGCGCCGTCATTGGCCTCGGCGAAGGGCCGGCGTTTTCCTTCGGCGCCCCGCGGATCATGCGCCGAGACGATCACATCGATATCGCCGCGCGACACGCCCTCGACCATGGCTTGGCGGTCGTCCTCCGTGCGCAGCGGCGGCTTCATCTTGAAGAAGGTTCGATAGGAGCCGATGTCGTTCTCATTCAGCGTGAGATGATTGACGGAGACACCGCAGGTGACGGGGAGGCCGCGGGCTGGCGGCGCGGATCACCTCAAGCGAAGCGCGGCAGGAAATCTGGCCCGCGTGATAGCGGGCGCCGGTGAGTTCGACCAGACGGATATCGCGTTCGAGCATGATGGTCTCGGCCGCAGTCGGAATGCCGCGCAAGCCGAGACGCGTCGCCACCTCGCCCTCGTTCATCACGCCGTCCTGGGTGAGAGAGTCGTCCTCCAAGTGATGCACCACCAGCGCGCCGTAATCATTGGCGTAAGACAGGACGTTGCGCATGAGGCGGGCGGAGGCCACGCTCGTCTTGCCGTTGGTGAAGGCGACAGCGCCTGCGTCGCGCAGCAGGCCGATCTCCGCCATTTCCTCACCCTTCAGGTCGCGGGTCATCGCCGCCATGGGATGGACATGGACGAGGGCGGTATCGCGGGCGCGGCGCAAAATAAAGTCCACGAGAGCCACGTCGTCGATCACCGGATCGGTGTTGGGCATGCAGCAAATGGTGGTGACGCCGCCGGCAGCCGCGGCGCGACTCGCGGTCGCCAAGGTCTCGCGGTGCTCATGACCGGGCTCGCCGCAAAACACCATCATGTCGATGAGCCCGGGCGCGACCGTGCGCCCGCCGCAATCGAGCGACTCCGCGCCTTCGACCGATCCCTCCATGATGTGCATGCCGAGATCGGCAATGACGCCGTTCTCGATGAGGAGGCCGCCGAACGCGTCGAGCCCCGATGCAGGGTCGACCAGCCGCGCATTGACCAGCGCCAGCGGCTGGTGCGGACGGCGGCGGTCGGTGTCGTGTTGCTCGTGCTGGGCGTCCATGGCGGTCATTGGTTGGGCAGATGCCGGGCGAGCGCTTGAAGCACGGCGATGCGCACGGCAACCCCCATCTCCACCTGTTCGCGGATGACGCTGCGGGCATCGTCGGCCACGTTGGAATCGATCTCCACGCCGCGGTTCATGGGCCCGGGATGCATGATGAGCGCGTCGGGTTTGGCGCGGGCCAGCTTGTCGTAGTCGAGGCCGTAGAAGTGGAAATATTCCCGCTGGCTCGGGATCAGGCTCGACACCATGCGCTCGCGCTGGAGGCGCAGCATCATCACGATATCGGCGTCCTTCAGACCTTCATGCATCGAGGTGTAGACCTCGACGCCGAGCCGGTCGACGGCGGCGCCGAGCAGGGTCGAGGGCGCGACGACACGGACCCGGGCGCCGAGCGCGTTGAGCAGAAGGATATTCGAGCGGGCGACGCGCGAGTGAAGGATGTCGCCGCAGATCGCCACGATCAGGCCCTCGATGCGGTTCTTGTGGCGCCGGATGGTCAGGGCGTCGAGCAGCGCCTGGGTCGGATGCTCCGTGGCTGCCGTCGCCCGCGTGATCACCGAGCAGTCGACCTTCTGGGAGAGCAGCTCGACCGCGCCGGCGGCATGGTGGCGCACCACGAGCAGGTCAGGGCGCATGGCGTTCAGCGTGACCGCCGTGTCGATCAGGGTCTCGCCCTTCTTGATGGACGAGGTCGGGATCGACATGTTCATCACGTCGGCGCCGAGGCGCTTGCCGGCCAGCTCGAACGAGCTTTGGGTGCGGGTCGAGGCTTCGAAGAAGAGATTGATGAGGGTACGGCCGCGCAGGTCGTCGCGCTTTTTGTCCACCTGACGGCCACGCTTGGCGGCCTCCTCGGACAGGTCGAGCAGCGCCGTAATCTCGCTGCTGGAAAGACCTTCTATCCCGAGAAGATGGCGATGTGGAAACGGCGCTGGGAGCGCTTCTGCCGCGATGCTCATTAAAGGGCACTGTATAAGCCCGACCTGCGCGGGCATCAAGCATCCCTGCGCATTTAAGGTAAGCTCGCCGTAACGGAGCTTTGGCACGGTGAGACCATGGCCGATCCGATCCGGGACGATCCCGCCTTCAATCAGAGCCCGCCCTTTATCGACGTGAACCTGTTCACCTCGGACCAAGCGCTGCGGGCGGCGGTGGCGCGCGAGGGCGCCGAATGGGCGGCCGCCGATCTCGAGGTTTTCGGTGGCGTCGCCGGCAGCGCCGCGGCGATCGAGCTCGGGCGCTGCGCCAACGCCCATCCGCCGGACCTGCAGAATTTCGATGCCCAGGGGCAGCGCGTCGACCGGGTGGCGTTTCATCCCGCCTATCACGAGCTGATGGCCATCAGCATGGCCCAGGGCCTCCATTGCTCGACCTGGGAGCATCTGCTGACGGGCGCTGCGCCCAAGCCAGGCGCGCACGTGGGACGTGCCGGCGGCTTCTACATGGCGGCTCAGATGGAGCCCGGGCATTGCTGCCCGATCACCATGACCCATGCGTCCGTGGCCGCGCTCCGCCACGCGCCGGCCCTTGCGGCCGCATGGCTGCCGAAGATCCTGAGCCGGACCTATGACCCGGGGGCGGTGCCGGCGGGGACGAAGACGGCGGTGACGCTCGGCATGGGCATGACCGAACGGCAAGGCGGCACGGATGTGCGGGCCAACACCACCCGGGCGGAGCGCCTCGACGAAGAGACCTATGCCATCACCGGGCATAAATGGTTTCTCTCCGCGCCGATGTCCGATGCGTTTCTCGTTCTGGCGCAGGCGAAAGACGGCTTGAGCTGCTTCCTGCTGCCGCGCCTCACGCCGGATGGCGCATTGAACGGGCTGAGGCTGGTGCGGCTGAAGGACAAGCTCGGCAACCGGTCCAACGCGTCATCCGAGATTGAGTTTGAGAATGCTCAAGGGTTCCTCGTGGGCGAAAAGGGCCGGGGCGTTCCCACCATTATCGACATGGTGACGCTGACGCGGCTCGATTGCGCGGTGTCGTCGGCCGGCTTGACGCGCCAAGCGCTCGCGCGCGCCATCCATCACGCGCGGCATCGCAGCGTGTTCCAGAGATTGCTGATCGATCAGCCGCTGATGGCCCAAGTGCTCGCCGACATGGCGCTCGACGTCGAGGCGGCGACCGCGCTGTCGTTCCGGCTGGCGCGGGCTTTCGACGGGGGTGCGGACGAAGCGGAGAGCGCCTATCGCCGTCTGATGACGCCGGTCACGAAATACTGGGTGTGCAAGACCGCGCCGAGCCTCGTCACCGAGGCCATGGAGTGCATGGGTGGCAATGGCTATGTGGAGGAGGGCGGTTTTCCGCTGCTCTATCGCGAGGTGCCGGTCAACGCCATCTGGGAAGGATCGGGTAACGTGATGTGCCTCGACGTGCTGCGCGTGTTGGAGCGTTCGCCCGAAACATTGCGGTCGGTGCTTGAAGGCATGGATCAGGCGGGCGGGCAGGAACCGCGCCTGAAGGCCGCGCTCGATCGCATCGAGACGCTGCTCGCCCAGGCCATGCGCGATCAGAGCGTGGCCCGCACCCTGGTCGAGCAGCTGGCGCTCGCGCAGGCGGGCGCGCTTCTGCTCACCCATGCGCCTTCGGCAGTGAGTGATGCCTTTCTGGCCACGCGGCTTCAGGGGACGTGGCGCAGCACCTATGGCGCCGGCACCGTGGGACTTGATGCGCGCGCGATCCTCGACCGCGCCACACCGCACGTCGCATGATGTGTCGATACTGGAATGACATCCCACCGCCATAGGGACTCGGCTAAGATCACTGGGCTGAGGATGGGTCATGATCCAACCAGGAGGCTCGAGATGCGTAGACTGGCAATTTCTCTTGGATTAGCGGCAGCGGTGCTGCTCGCAGGTGGTGTCGCGTGGAAGGCCGAGGCCCTGACCTGGAACTCGGCGGGCGCGAATCTTCCCGGCGTTGCCAAGAATTATTCGCCGATCGGCCAGATCGCTTGCCGCGGCTGGGGGCGTTGTCCGCCCGGGTTCCGCTATAGTGCCGCCCGGTCCGCGGCTGCCGCTGCATGGCTTGCTGGTAGGCCGGCGGCGAGGCTGAGGACCATTAGAGCAGGAGGCCGCCCTGACCATGGGCGGCCTCGTCGCGCTCGGAGGATGAGGGCAGGCTTGCCAGCAGGGGGCGAACTTCAATACCTTGCAAGGCAAGCGAATCAATAAGATGGAATGGCCGGTTGAGGGAACTTCGGCGCCGGCTGGGGGACAATCGGGAGGGCTGGATATGATGAGCTTACCCTTTGTTCTCTTTGCGTGTGGACTTGGCGCGGCTTGGATGCGCCAGCGCGGCGTGGCCATGGGTTTCTGGGTCGTCGGGCTCGTGACGATGCTCGTCTTGTTCCGCGTCCACGTGACCGAGGTCTTGAGCATCCAGCTCTAGGGGGAGAACCGCGTGTCGGGCGACCTATCGAGGCTGCTGAATGCCGTCGGGCTTCTTGGCATCGGTACGGTGCTGGCGCTCGCCTTCATCGATCAGATTTGGTTCCGCGACCTCCCGTGTCCGCTGTGCATTCTGCAGCGTGTCGGCTTTTTCGCCGCGGGTTTCGGGATCGCGCTGAACATCATCTTCGGGCCGAAGCCGAGCCATTATGGCGTCGCCATTATCGGCGCTGTGGGCGGAGCCGCCATCGCGATGCGACAGATTCTCATCCACATCGTTCCCGGAACGGGCTCATACGGCAATCCCGTGTTCGGGCTGCATCTGTACACGTGGGCGTTCATCGCCTTCGTCGTCATTGTGGTGGGCTGCGCCATCATGCTGCTCGACGACCGGCAGTTCTCGCGGGCCGAGCCTATGTCGGTCCGGCTGAAGCCGCTGCCATTGTCGGCGCTGCTCTTGTTTCTGGTCCTGGCCGTCGCGAACATCTTCTCGACGATCGCGCTCTGCGGCGCCGGCTTCTGTCCGGACGAGCCGAAGGACTACATCCTGTTCCAAAGCTCGCCTTAGGGCGGTGATGCCGCCAGGTTCCTGAGCCGGTCCAGCGCGCCTTGCAGAATATAGGCGGCGGCCATGCGGTCGATGACCTCGGCCCGGCGCTTTCTGGACGCATCCGCCTCGATCAGATGGCGCTCGACGGCCGCGGTCGACAGCCGCTCATCCCAGAAAATCATCGGCAGATCGACATGTGCGGCAAGATTGCGTGCGAAAGCGCGCGTCGACTGGGCGCGCGGCCCTTCGCTGCCGTCGAAATTGAATGGCATGCCGATCACCAGGGCGCCGACGCCCTCTTTGGCGGCGATGGCGGCGATGGCCTTGGCATCGGCGGTGAACTTCGTGCGTCTGATGGTCTCGTAGGGGGTGGCAATCGACCGGGTCACGTCCGACAGGGCAAGACCCACGGTCTTGGTGCCCACATCGAGCCCGAGCAGCCGCGCGTCGCGCTGTAGCCTCGCAGGCAAGTCTTCGATAGGAAGGGGCGGGGCTGCTGTCACAGGAGCAAACTAAGGGTGAGACGATGAAGATTACGTGGTTCGGCCATTCCTGCTTTCGCGTCGAGACCGGCGAGAGCCGTATCCTGATCGATCCCTTCCTGACCGGCAATGCCACGTTCGAGAAGGCGGAGATCCCCATGCATAAGGTGATCGAGGGCATCACCCATGTGGCGCTGACACACGGCCATGAGGACCATCTCG
>NZ_LPWD01000025.1 GCF_001723295.1 Methyloceanibacter marginalis | reverse complement strand
GCGTCCGCCACTCATGGGCATAGAGCGCCCGTCCGCCCAACGCCGCTCTGGACCTCATCGAGCACGAGCATATCTCCTCTCGCGCACAGCGCGCAAATCTTGCAGAAAACGATACGGCACTTCGCGCATGCCGCCCTCGCCCATGATGGGCTCCAGCAAGACGCCGGCGGTCTCATCGCCGATGGCCGCCTCGACGGCCTCGAGGTCGAAGCCCGAGACCTGATCGAAGCCCTCGACCGGTGGGCCGAAACCTTCCAGGTGCTTTGATTGGCCGCCGGCGGCGATGGTGGCAAGGGTGCGGCCGTGAAAGGCGCCCTCGAAGGTGACCAGCCGGTAACGCTCGGGCGCGCCGTTGACGAAGTGATAGCGGCGGGCGGCCTTGATTGAGGCCTCGACGGCCTCGGCGCCGGAATTTGCGAAAAACACGCGATCGGCGAAGGTGGCGTCGCACAGCCGCTCCCCGAGCCGCTCCTGCTCGGCGATGTGTGCAGGTTCGAGACGTGCCAGACCTTGTTCGCCTGGGCCGTCAGCGCCTCGATCAGCCGCGGATGCGCGTGGCCGAGCGCGGTCACCGCGATGCCACTCGAGAAGTCGAGAAAGCGCTCGCCCGCCTCGGTAAAGAGAAAGGCGCCTTCGCCCCGCGCGAAGGACAATCCGCTGCGGGCATAGGTCGGAAGGAGGGCCGACATGAAAGTTGCGTATCCCTGAAACAAAATTGCCGCCGACCGGCGGCAGCAAGGAAAGTCAGAGTGTTAGGTCTGGTCTCACGTGGTGTCAATCTGTGCACATGACCGGTTTATCCAAGGTTTCTCCACGTTTCCATCAACGCTCACGTTTGTGTTCCTGTGAGAGAAGTGGCAGAATCCGCTTGTTCCGGTGGAAAACGGGGCACCCAAGCGTGGCGGACGCTTGTCGGTTTCCACCGGGTTTAGTAGGGTAATAACCGCTCGGCTACCAGATGTCGTAGGTGCTGTTGGCGCCTGAGCGGTCATTCTCAGCAGTAATTCCGAGTATTTCGAAAATGCCGTCTTGCGGGACGGGTGGAATCTGAGTCCAAACGAGGAGGCCAAACCATGGCTTGGACTGATGAAAGGGTGGAACTGCTGAAGAAGCTCTGGGCAGAGGGATTGAGCGCGAGCCAAATCGCGGGTCGCTTAGGCGGCGTGACCCGTAACGCGGTGATCGGCAAGGTCCATCGGCTGGGGCTTTCGGGGCGCGCAACCAGTTCGCGCTCCAGCGCGCCGCGCCGCGGCGCAATCACGCGCCACGGCAAAATCGAGCGCCGTCGCCTTTCGGCACGGCGGGGCAATGTGGCGCTCAAGCGTCTTACGAGGCGGAATACGATCCGGCGCCCGGCGCCGGTCGAAGAACTCGTCATCCCGCTGCATGAGCGGGCGACGATCCTCACGCTGAAGGAGTCGATGTGCCGCTGGCCCATCGGCGATCCCACAGAGGAGGAGTTCCACTTCTGCGGGCGCAAAAAGGACGGCACGGTGCCTTACTGCGAGCATCACGCCCGCATGGCGTACCAGCCGGTTCAGGCGCGGCGGCGCGAGAAGCGCTTTGCCTCGGGCTAAGAGCCCGGTTGGTCGGGATAGCGAAAGAGGCGCCGCGAAAACCGGCGCCTCTTTACTCTTCAGGGCAGGCAAAAAATCAGGCCGTCTCTTCGAGCTTGTCGGAGAAGGCGTAGCCGGCGCCGCGCACGGTGCGCACCGGATCGCGCTCGTTGCCACGCATCATGGCCTTGCGCAGACGGCCGATATGCACGTCCACGGTGCGCTCATCCACATAGACGTTGCGGCCCCATACGCCGTCGAGCAGCTGCGCCCGGCTGAACACGCGGCCGGGGCTCTGCATCAGAAACTCCAGCAGACGAAACTCAGTCGGCCCGAGATGGACCTGGCGGCCGTTGCGGGTCACCCGATGGGACTCCCGGTCGAGCTCGATATCGCCCACGGTTAGCACCCGAGCGATGCGCTCAGGATTGGTCCGCCGCAAAATGGCGCGGACCCGCGCCATCAACTCGGGGAGCGAGAACGGCTTCACCACGTAGTCGTCGGCGCCGGTGGTCAGGCCCCGAATGCGATCGTTCTCCTCGCTGCGTGCCGTAAGTAAGATGATGGGGATGGTGCGGGAGTCCTTGCCGGTGCGTAGGCGCCGGCAAAGCTCAAGCCCCGACAGGCCCGGCAGCATCCAATCGAGCACGATGAGATCGGGCGAGTTCTCGGCAATGGCCACTTCCGCCTCGTCGCCGCGATGGACGACATCGACGGCGTAGCCTTCGGCCTCGAGATTGTACCGGAGGAGAAGGGCTAACGGCTCCTCATCCTCGACAACCAGAACCTTGGCTCCTGCGCCCATGGCGTTTGTCTGCAACATCGGCCTAGACCGCCGATCGCTTCAGTGAGACCGGCGTCGAGCTGGTCGTATCGCCCTTCGGCCGCTGATCCGTGATGGCCCGGCCATGCACCAGATAATAGACCGTCTCGGCGATGTTCGTCGCGTGATCGCCCACGCGCTCGATGTTCTTGGCGCCGAACAGGAGATGGGTGCAAAGCCCGATATTCCTCGGATCTTCCATCATGTAGGTGAGGAGCTCGCGGAACAGCGAGTTGTACATCGCATCGATCTCTTCATCTTTGTACCAGACGCCAAGCGCCCGGTCGGCGTCGCGTTCGATGAAGGCGTCGAGCACGTCTTTCAGCTGGCCCAGCGCCAGTTCGCCCATGTGCTTCAGGCCGAGCATGAGTTGCTTGGGCTGCGGCTCGGTGACCACGGCGACAGCGCGTTTGGCGATGTTCTTGCCAAGGTCGCCGATACGCTCCAGGTCGGCCGAGATGCGCAAGGCGGCCATGATCTGGCGCAGGTCGTAGGCCATGGGCTGGCGCCGGGCGATCATGAGCACCGCCTGTTCCTCGATCTCGCGCTGGAGCTCATCGATCTCCTCGTCCTCGTTGATGGTCGCGGCCGCAAGATCCGGGTCGCGCCGTTCAAGGGCCTCGAAGGACTGACCGAGCACCTGTTCCGCAAGACCACCCATCTTGGCAATCTTGTTGTTGAGGAGGGCGAGTTCCTCCTCGTAGGACCTGACGATGTGTTCGTGCTGCTGTTCCATTGGGGGAACTCCTAGTGAGCCGCTATCAACCGAAGCGTCCGGTAACGTAGTCCTGGGTCCGCTGGTCGGTCGGATTGGTGAAGATCGTCGTCGTGTCGTCCACCTCGACGAGCTTGCCGAGATGGAAGAATGCCGTGCGCTGCGAAACACGCGCCGCTTGCTGCATCGAATGGGTGACGATGACGATGCAAAGATTCTTTTTGAGATCGTCCATGAGCGTTTCGATCTTGGCGGTGGCGATCGGATCGAGGGCCGAACACGGCTCATCCATGAGCAACACTTCGGGATTCACGGATATGGCGCGGGCGATGCAAAGCCGCTGCTGCTGACCGCCGGAAAGACCGGTGCCCGGTTCTTGCAGACGATCCTTGACCTCCTCCCAAAGGCCGGCCCGGGTCAGGCTTCTCTCGACGATCTCCTCAAACTCGGCTTTTGATCTGCATAGACCGTGAATGCGGGGGCCGTAAGCCACGTTCTCGAAGATCGATTTGGGGAAGGGGTTTGGCTTTTGGAACACCATGCCGACCCGGGCGCGCAGTTGCACGGGATCGACTCGCGGGGCGTAGATGTCCTCGCCGTCGAGGCGGATATCGCCGGTGATTCGAACACCGTCGATCACGTCGTTCATGCGGTCGAGACAGCGCAGGAACGTGGACTTGCCGCAGCCGGACGGGCCGATCAGTGCCGTCACCGACTGATCGAACATTTCGAGGTTGACGTCGAACAGAGCCTGCTTCTCGCCGTACCACAGGTTGACGTCGCTCGCCTTCATCTTGAGCTCGTTCTGCTCAACCGGCAAATCGCCTTCCTTTTTCTTCGGCACTGCGGGCGCTTCGACCCGGATGGCTGGTCGTTCTTCCACCTTAGCCTCCATGGCGTAGTCCCTTTCTACCATTTTCTCTGGAACATCTGTCGTAGCGTGATCGCGATAAGGTTCATGACCACAAGGAATCCGAGCAGCACCAGGATCGCCGCCGAGGTGCGGGACACAAAGCCACGCTCGGGGCTATCGGCCCAGCTAAAGATCTGGGTCGGCAACGAGGTTGCCGGCTCGAGAAGACCCATGTTTTCCACGCTGGGGATGAAGGCGTTCATGCCGATCAAGAGTAGCGGCGCGGTCTCGCCCAGTGCCTGGGCCATGCCGATGATGGTACCGGTCAGAATGCCAGGCAGCGCCAAGGGCAGGACGTGATGCATCATGACTTGATGCTTCGAGGCGCCGACACCGAGTGCCGCTTCGCGAATTGACGGCGGCACCGCCTTCAGCGCGGCGCGGGTGGCGATGATAATCGTCGGCAAGGTCATGAGGCTGAGGACCATACCGCCGACCAAAGGCGCCGAACGCGGCAAGCCGAAATAGCCGAGAAACACCGCGAGGCCGAGCAGGCCGAAAACGACCGACGGGACAGCCGCGAGATTGTTGATGTTCACCTCGATGAGGTCGGTGAAGCGGTTCTTCGGCGCGAACTCTTCGAGATAGACTGCCGCGGCAATCCCAATGGGAAAGCTCAGCAAAAAGCACACCATGAGCGCATAGAAGGAGCCGGTGATGGCGCCGGCAAGACCCGCCCGTTCCGGGAAGCGGCTATCCGCATTGAAGAAGAGCTCCCAGTTGAACGGCGTGCGCAGAAGGCCCTTGTCCTCCATCGCATCGAAGACCTTGATTTGCTCCGGCGTGAAACGCGAGTTGAGCACCTTCGGCGTCTTGCCTTTGGCGAGCTCGGCGACGGGCGGCGACACCGGGAAAAGAACGGATACCGTCTTGCCGATAATGCCGGGATCGGCGGCAACGCGTTGGGCGATGGCCTCGGGTGCGTCATCGGCGAGCAGCCCGAAGAGCGCCGTATCGAACACATCGGGCAGATAAGCCTGCAAGCTGTTCCTGGCCAAGGCGGCGAAATCACCAGATGGCGGCGGTCCGGCTTCAAGTCTCGGCGGGGTTCACATAGACGTCGAGCTTGAGGCTGGTGCGTCCGCTGTCCTCGACCACCACACCTCGGTTCTGCAACCGCTCAAAATAGCGGACCTGGCTCCACGTCAGCGCGTTCATCTCCTTGGGGATGACGCCCTTGTGGAGCTGATCGAAAGGGTCAGACACGGCAACCGGCAAAGTAATGGTCTTGCCTATGGATTCCGGGTGGCTAACGACATAGTCGCGCAGGATGTAAGCGGCATCCGAAGTCAGGATCTTGCCGACGCTCCGCTCTTCGTCCTCAGGGATGCCGGGAATGGCCTTGTTGAGCGCCTCGCGGACCAGCACACGATATTTGCCGCTGGACGGGTCCTCGGCATCGACCTGAGACGGGTCGACGTAGATCGGCAACTCGACCTTGGTCTGCAGGAAGGCCGGAAACCCGGTGGAGACAAGCGAGGCGACAAGAACGCCGAGCAGGCCGACGGCCAGCGCAATGGCGATGATCCCGTAGGCTTGGAGCCGCCTGTCGGCCGCATAGCGGCGGCGGACGCGGCGCTGCGCCTGATCGGATCCCCAGTCGACGGTCACGATGTCTGAACTACTCATATTGCTCTCGATATTTTCGCACGATGTGAAGGGCGAGGATGTTGAGTCCCAGCGTGACCAGGAACAGCACGAGGCCCAGGGCGAAGGCTGCCAGGGTCTTCGGGTTGTCGAATTCCGTATCCCCGATCAGGAGTGTCACGATCTGCACCGTCACGGTGGTGACCGGGCTCAAGCGGGTTGCCGTCAGCGTGGCAATGATACCAGCGGCCATGACCACGATCATCGTCTCTCCGATGGCCCGGCTGACGGCGAGAAG
Organism: Methyloceanibacter marginalis; assembly: GCF_001723295.1. Classification (GTDB taxonomy): domain Bacteria; phylum Pseudomonadota; class Alphaproteobacteria; order Rhizobiales; family Methyloligellaceae; genus Methyloceanibacter; species Methyloceanibacter marginalis. The sequence goes on along the minus strand of NZ_LPWD01000025.1, from coordinate 15,114 downwards.
GACACCGCCCATGATGCCCGGAAGAGCCGCGGGCAGGAGCACCTTGGTGATGGTCTCTCCCTTGGTGGCGCCCATGGCATAGGAGCCGTCGCGCATGGCGCGGGGTACGGCAGCAATCGCGTCGTCGGAAAGCGACGAGATGAACGGGATGATCATGATGCCCATGACCGCGCCGGCCGCGAGCGCGCTGTTCGGCGCTATCGGCACGCCGATCATCTCGCCGAACTGGCGCATGGCCGGAGCCACTGTGAGGACAGCGAAGAAGCCGTAGACAACTGTCGGAATGCCCGCGAGCAGCTCCAGGACCGGCTTGATCACGGCCCGAACTTTGGGATGGGCGTACTCGGTGAGGTAGATGGCCGAGTAGAGTCCGATTGGCGTAGCCACGGCCATGGCGATTAAAGCGATCAGGAGCGTACCGGCGAAGACTGGAATGGCGCCGAAGGCACCGCCCGCCGTGACCTGCCCTTCGCGAATCGGGATCTGCGGTTCCCAGTTGAGGCCGAAGAAGAACTCGAATGGGTTGACGCGGTCGAAGAAGCGCAGGGCCTCGATCAGCAGCGACAGGACGATGCCAAGTGTTGTGAGGATGGCGATCAGGGAGCAGGCGATCATCAGGCCGCTCAGAATACGCTCGGCGCCGTGGCGGGCGCGAAAATCGGGGCTGATGCGGCGGCTGGCGATCGCAAGACCAAGCAGTGCGACGCTGAAAGCCACGCCGACCATGGCCCACTGGGCAATGGCCTCCCAGCGCTGATAGCGCTCCGCCGCTTCCTGCACCACGAGGCTCGGCTCGCTGAAGAGGTTGCCGGCCGCAACCGACTTGATCTCACTCAAGAGCAGGCTTGTCTGCCCCACGCTCAAGCCGTCCGTGGTGCCCGGCGGCAGGCTCCAGAGCAGCAGGTTGTCGATCACGCTTCCCTGAAACAGGATCCAGACGAGAACCAGAAGAACGGATGGGATGCCGACCCAGGCGGCGACGAATGCGCCGTGATAGTTGGGTCTGGAATGGAGAAGATATTCGCGGCCTTCGACCGCACGGACGGCCCGCTTCCGGCCGAAGAAATAGCTGACCGCAGCGAGCACAATAAGCAGAACGAGAATGTAACCGATCATTGCTGCTGCCGCTCCCGCTGCGGGTGCTCCGCAAATTCGGAGTCTGCCGCATTCAAGTCGTTTGTTGTCTCACGATCGTCGGCGTGGCCGCGTAACCTGTTTTTGCGGCCACGCCTTCGATCTAACTCGTGCGAAGTCAGAGCTGCTCCGATCCCTTAAGAGGTCGGCGCAGCCATTTTTTTGCCGTTCGTGGCGCGGTCTTGCATTTCCTTCAGCTTGTCCTCGGGAAGCACGACCAGACCACGCTCATGCAGGTAGCCGTCCTCGCCCATGGAGTCGTCGCTGACATACTCGGTGATGAACTCATCCATGCCGGCAATGACCTTGCGATGCGGGTTCTTGATGTAGACGAACAACGGACGGGACAGGCCGTAGCTGCCGTCAGCAATGGTGTCGAAACCCGGCTCGGTGCCGCCGACCTTCACGCCCTGGAGCTTGTCCTTGTTCTCATAGAGGAACGAGTAGCCGAAGATGCCAAGCGAGTTCGGATCAGCCTCGATACGCTGCACGATGAGATTGTCGTTCTCACCGGCCTCGATGAAGGGGCCGTCCTGACGCATGGGCGTGCACTTCTCTTTGACCTGGTCCTCATTCTTCTTGAAATACTCGAGCTCCTCGCAGCCCTCATGCATGGCAAGCTCGACGAAGGCGTCACGCGTGCCGGAGGTGGGCGGCGGGCCGTAGACAGTGATCTCGGTGTCCGGAAGCGACTTGTCGATGTCGCTCCACTTCTTGTTGGGGTTCTTCACCAGCTTCTCGCCACTCTCGTCCGGAACCTCGGAAGCGAGCGCGAGGAAGATCTGCTCCTTGGTCAGGTCCATCGGCTTGCCCTTCTTCGACTGGGCGATGGACAGGCCGTCATAACCGATAAGAACCTCTGTGACGTCGTCGACGCCGTTCTCGGTGCAGAGCTCGTATTCCGATTTCTTCATCGCGCGCGACGCGCCGGTGATGTCCGGCTTGTCCTCACCGATGCCCTGGCAGAAAATCTTCATGCCGCCACCGGTACCGGTGGATTCGACAACCGGAGCCTTCTTGCCGGTCTTCTTGCCGAATTCCTCGGCAACCGCCTGCGTATAGGGAAAAACCGTCGAGGAACCGACGATCTTGATCTGGTCACGAGCCAGCGCCGGGCCGCCCGTGCATAGAGCGGCGACGGCGAGCGTCGACGCTGCGATAGCAAACTTGTTCACTTTGCTCTCCCTTGATTGGATTTGAGCCTCCGCCAGCGTGATCACGCCGCCAGCTCGCGGGCACGCTAGTCCCCATGGATCATTGTTTTATGACGGCGATGATTCCGATTTATGACAGTCTATCTTATTGATATTGCTGTATATAGTTGAAACGGGCCTGTGGAAAAGCCGACTGTCCGGGGCTCACGCGTTAAGTTGACCCTCCAAGCGATATGTCTATATTTCTGGAAATATGGATGCGATCTCCGGCGCCGCGCGCGACCTTCCCAACGTCCTCGACTCCGCGCTTGCTATGCCGGATCAGCGTTTGCTCCGGCCATCGCGCCGGCCTTCACACCCGCCCCGCCTGCTCATGCTGTACGGGTCTCTGCGCCAACGCTCGTACAGCCGCTTTCTCACTCTGGAGGCGGCGCGCCTCCTCGAAGCGTTCGGGGCCGAGGTCAAGATCTTCAACCCCTCGGGACTGCCGCTTCCGGACGATGCACCGGAGACGCACCCAAAGGTTCAAGAACTGCGCGAGCTGTCCGCCTGGTCCGAGGGGCAGGTGTGGAGCAGCCCGGAGCGCCACGGGTCGATGACCGGCATCATGAAGGCGCAGATCGATTGGATTCCGCTCGCACTCGGGTCGGTCAGGCCAACGCAGGGCAAGACCCTGGCCGTGATGCAAGTCAGCGGCGGCTCTCAGTCCTTCAACGCCGTCAACCAGCTTCGCGTGCTCGGCCGATGGATGCGGATGATCACCATCCCCAATCAGTCTTCGGTGGCCAGAGCTTATGAACAATTCGATGACGCGGGCCGGATGAAGGCCTCGGCCTTCTACGATCGCGTCGTGGATGTGATGGAGGAGTTGATGAAGTTCACGCTGTTGACGCGCGGCATCTCGGACGCCCTCACGGACCGCTATAGCGAGCGCAAAGACGTGGCCGAGAAAAAAGACCTGGCCGAGAAAGAAGGCAACAGCGTCGATCTCGACGCGATGTAGCAGGCCCGCCCGTCAGCCGGCATTGGCCTCGTTCAGCATCACCGTGAAGGTGGAGCCCGTGCCGGGCTTTGAAGCGATGGCGAGCTCGCCGCGATGGCGGTTCAAGATGTGCTTGACGATGGCAAGGCCGAGACCGGTGCCGCCCTTCTCGCGGCTGGAATCCACGTCGACGCGGTAGAAGCGCTCGGTGAGCCGCGGCAGATGTTCGGCCGGAATTCCCGGGCCGTCGTCCACGACGGAGATGGCATAGCGGCCGCGGGTCTGGCGGCCGAGCGATGGAATGTGCTTGGCCTCGATGCGGACATTTCCGCCGGAATTGCCGTATTTCAGCGCGTTCTGCACGAGATTTTGAAGGACTTGCAAGAGCTCGTCGCGGTCGCCGCGCACGATCGCCGCTTTGGGGAAGCGCTCGACCGACAACGTCATGTGGCTGTCAGTCGCGAGCGGTTCCAGCGTGTCGCGCGCATGTCCGAGCACGTCGTTGAGATCGACGAGATCGCTCGGCGGCACGTGGGCATTCATCTCGACCCGGCTCAAGGACAGCAGCGCATCGATCAGACGGGTCATGCGCGAGGCCTGCTCCGCCATGATCGGCAAGAATCGTTCGCGGGCCCCCGGGTCTTCCTTGGCCGTACCTTGCAGCGTCTCGATGAAACCACGCAAGGAGGCCAGCGGCGTGCGGAGCTCATGGCTCGCATTGGCGATGAAGTCCGCCCGCATCTGATTGATGCGCTCGCCCTCGGTAAGATCGCGCAGGAGAACAAGAATATTGCCGTCGCGCTCGGCCCCCCGCGTGAGCGGGGCCACGGTCACCTCCATGCGGCGGCCGACCGGAACGCGCTCAGCATAGGTTACGGTCACGGCGCGCCTGCTCTTCGGGGCGGCGCTGACGGCGTCGAGGAACTCCGGCGTCGGATGACAGAGGAGATGTGGCTGCCTTCGCGCAGGGAGGCGAAGAGGCCCCGGGCCGGCGCATTGCAGGAGAGCACCTGGCCGGTGCGATCAAGAAGGATCACGGGATCGGGCAGCGCCTCGGCCATGACATGCATGGCGGACCGCGAGCGGCCGAGACCGGGGACGGACTGAATTCCGCTTCGAGCACCGGATCTACGTCCTGGCGCGGAAGCAAGGCGACGGAGGCCACGAAGCTGGCGAATGCAGCCAAAGCCAGCCCCACCGGGAGGTCGCCCAAGGCCACCAGCGCGGCCATGATCACGGCCACAATCACGACCTGCCACAGCGACGACCAAAGCCGCGCGGCGAGCTCCCGCAGCCCGCGCCTAACCGCGAGTCGGGCGCGCCAGAGAAAACCAGACGGCAACGCAGGCGCGCTGTGATCTACCTGGTTTGTCAAAGCCTTCTCCCGAACTCCACTACGAATCGCCGCGCCGGCGGCATAGCCCTATTTGCGCTTGAATTATCACGTTTTTGCAACACTCTACCGCCGGTCGTGCGACATCTTCATGAAGAGCCCACAAGTACTGTCATGAAGACGCTATATTCGGCACCGCTCAAAACCGTCGATCGGCAGATTACCCAATCGCCGACACCTCAGAGGGATCATATATGGGGCGTCAATTGCTGCGTGTCGCGTCTCTAGCCGCTTTTACAATAATGCCGTTCGTTTCGGCCCACGCCGCCGATGTCCATCGCTGCAAGGCGTCCAGCACCCAGACCATTCCATCGCCCGCCGATCCGGGGATTATCCTGGCCGACGGGCTGGAACTCGTTCCCGTCGAGGTCACGGGCCCGTTTCGAGCGCCGTGGTCATTCGGCTTTCTGCCGGATGGATCGTTTCTGGTAACGGAGCGGTCGGGCCATCTGCAGCATGCCCGGCTCGGCGTCGACCCTAAAGAGGTGTCCGGCCTCCCGCCCGTGCTCTACGAGCTCCACGGCGGCCTCCTCGATGTGGCGATCGATCCTGAGTTCTCCACCAACGGCCTTATCTATTTTTCCTATCTGCAAGGCAGCACCGAAGCATCGACCATGCGGGTGATGCGCGCCCGCTATGACGAGACAACCGAGGCGCTGTCCGACCAACGGGTCATCTTCGAGAGCACGCCCGGCAACAAGACCGACCAGATCGGCGGCCGCATCGCGCTTTCCGGCGACGGCTATCTGTTCCTCACGCTCGGCGACCTATGGCAGCAAGAACGGGCTCAGAACCTGGCCGACCACAGGGGGTCGGTCATTCGCATCAGAACCGACGGCTCGGTCCCGGACGACAATCCGTTCATCGATACGCCCGGCGCCCTTGCGGAGATATGGAGCTATGGCCATCGCAATCCGCAAGGACTCGCCATCGACCGCACGACCGGAGCGGTGTGGGAGACCGAGCATGGACCACAAGGCGGCGACGAGCTCAATCTCGTGCTGCGGGGCCGGAACTACGGCTGGCCTCTCGCCACCTACGGCACCGACTACATGGGCAAGTCCATCGCGGTGAACAGCCAGTACGCCGGCACTGAGCAGCCCGTCCACTTCTGGGTGCCGATCTCGATTGCACCGAGCGGACTTGCGGTGGCGACGGAAGGCTCGCAGACCACCGTGTGGATGGGGACGCTCGGCAGCCAGATGGTCGTCAAGCTGACGCTGGAGGACAACTGCGTCGTCGGGCAAAAATACTATTTGAAGAACAAGCTCGGCCGCGTGCGGGACATACGTATCGACGCTGCTGGGAACGTATATGCCCTGGCGGAGGGCGGCGCCATCTATCGCCTGGAGCCCTCGGTCGATGCGGCGTCCCCCAGCAAGCAGGCCCTATAGGCGAGGGACCATGCGCGGGAGCGCACAAGGTTTATCGGTCGGAGGTGGCACGCAAAGCCGCGCTGTGAGGAGAGACAATTAGCGCGTGAGTCGCTTGGCGGCCAACTCGTCGAGATAGCTTTGGAAGCGTGCGTCCTGGTTCTCGCCGAGGTCGCGCAGATAATCCCAGACATAAAGCCCTGTGTCGTGGCCGTCATCGAAGGCGATGCGTATCGCGTAATTTCCGACCGGCGTAAGCTGTGTGATGCGGACATTCTTTTTGCCCGGCACGGTCACACGCTGCTCCGGGCTATGGCCTTGCACCTCCGCGCTCGGGCTAAGACCCGCAACATCTCCGCGGGCAGCGCAAAGCTCTTGCCGTCATCGTAGCTCACCGTGAGGGTGCGCTTCTCGGCGTCGAGCTTGAGCTCCGTGGGCCAGGCTTGCGTCATGTCCCTGCTCCCCGAGCGCTAGCCGAGGTCGATCTCGCCCTCGACCTCGTGGTCGAGCGGTGCGCCTTCGGCAGTGAGTACCGCCTTGACCTTGAGCTTGCCCTTGCCGCCGAGCCCCTCCTCGCGGACCACGCGTTCAATGGCCTGCTGCGAGGTCACGCCGACCTCCTTCAGGAACTTCCGCATCGACATATTGAACCGCTCTTCATCCATAGTGGCCTCCCTTTGACGTTCGATGCCGTGATATGACAAGCAAAAGACTATATATTAGAGACAATACCAGAGACGAAATCCTATGGCGGTTACCTCACAAGGCAAGGGCAGCGCCAGACAGAAGACGCGAGCCGAGACGATGAAGCGAAAAAACACGGTCAAACGGCGGAGCGCGCCCGCCGCGGCGCTTGCGGACCCCCGCTATCACGCCCGGGTGGTGAGGAGCGCCAAGGCCTATAGCCGCAACAAGGCGAAGGCCGTCGAGGACGAAGACGCGTAATGAGTGTCCCCACCGCCCGCCTGGTCGACCGGTTCGGCCGCGCCATCACCTATTTGCGCGTATCGGTCACCGATCGCTGCGACTTCCGCTGCACCTATTGTATGGCGGAGGACATGACCTTCGTGCCACGCAAGGAGCTCCTCAGCCTTGAGGAGATCGACCGGCTCGCGAGCGCTTTCATCGCACGTGGCGTGCGCAAACTGCGGCTTACCGGCGGCGAGCCGCTGGTACGACGGAACATCCTGTGGCTAATCGAAGCCCTGTCGCGCCATCTCGGAGACGGGCTCGAAGAGCTGACGCTCACCACCAATGGCAGCCAGCTCTATCGCTACGCGGACGCGCTCGCGGGCCTCGGCATTAAGCGTATCAATGTTTCGCTGGATACGCTCGATGCAGCCAAATTTCGCGTGCTCACCCGCTGGGGTGATTTTAGCCAAGTGATGCGGGGCATTGATGCCGCCGCGCGCGCCGGACTGAAAATCAAGATCAATACCGTGGCGCTGCGGGACATGAACGAGGACGAGATCGAGGATCTCCTGCGCTGGACGCACGGCCGGGGCTTCGATTTGACCCTGATCGAGACGATGCCCTTGGGGGAGATCGAGGCGGATCGCACGGATCAGTATCTGCCGCTATCGCTCGTGCGGGCGCGGCTCTCCCAGCACTTCACACTCGGCGATATTCCCGACAAGACCGGGGGTCCGGCGCGCTATGTGCGCGTGGCTGAGACCGGCGGCCGGCTCGGCTTCATCACGCCCATGAGCCACAATTTCTGCGAGGCCTGCAACCGCGTCCGGGTCACATGCACCGGCACGCTGTATATGTGCCTCGGCCAAGACGATGCCGCCGACCTGCGGACGCCAATGCGCGCGAGCGGTTCGGACGCGCAGCTCCATACCGCGATCGACGAGGCCATTGCGCGCAAGCCCAAAGGCCATGATTTCATCATCGACCGGGACTCGGCGCCCGCCCTTTCGCGCCATATGTCCGCCACGGGCGGCTAAGTTCGCTCACGGTTAAAAAACCCCTCCGGTAGCAAAGATGCCGATATTTCCCGGTCATTCTGGGGATCCGGAAGGGTAGCCCTCCGTCTGCGGGCACGATCTCCACACCGATCTCTCTGCTTACGGCGCTTTTTTAACCCGCGGCATGGTAGTTTTACCCAGGGATCGGTGGCTTTTGACGCCATTGTCGTTCGCTGCGGTACTTTATGTTGCTCAAGGACTCGCTGCAAAAATATTGGCACTGGCTGGGGTTGGCTCTGTTGTCGGCGCTGATCGGCGTGACGGCATTCCTTGCACCGAGCCGGGTGAGCCATTTTGAGCTCGAGCGTGAAGCGCTCGTGGCCGAGGATCGGATTCTCACCCGTCTCCTCGAAGACCCGCAGATCGTTCTGAATGCGCTCACGGTTCCCGGGGCGGCACCGCAGCTCAGCAAGATCTTCGAGGACACCGGGTACGCCACGCGCGTCCTACGCTACGAACTCTACGACGCCCAAGGGCGGCTCGTGTTCACCAGCGGCCAGGCCAGTCTGGAGTTCAACGACGTCGTCGACGTAATGCAAAACCCGGTTCAGGACGGGGCGGTTGTCGGACTTTACCGTGGTCAGACGGAAGACGGTCCGGCACATTTCGCCTTGCTTCGTCTACCCATCGATCTCAGCGCGAACGCGCGCGGGACGCTTGACGTCTATTTGGACCAGAGCGATCAGGCGAATGTCCTGTCGGGCTATTTCGGCCTCATCGCGGTCGTGACTCTCGTTCTTCTGGGCATCGGCGTCGCCACGCCGGTCGCCTTCGCCTGGATGCGCAGCCAAGAGCGGCTGCAGGCCCAAGAGCAGGTTCGCTATCTGCAGAGCCATGATGCGCTGACCGGACTCGCCAACCGCAGGGCGTTTGCGGACAGCCTCGGCGAGGCCATGAGTCGCATGAAGAGAGAGAACACGCACATCGCCGTCATTTGTCTCGACATCGACAAGTTCAAGGAAATCAACGACGCCTCCGACCACGGCGGTGGCGACCAAGTGCTGCGCGAGATGGGAAGCCGGATCAAGGCCACGCTGCGCGGACGCGACGTCATCGCACGGCTCGGCGCAGACGAGTTCGCCATCGCGCTCGTGGACATCACCAATCTCGGCGACGTGATGGCCTTCATGAACCGGCTGGTCACGGCATTGCGGTTGCCTTTCGACGTGAACGGCAAGGAGATGCTGCTGACGACCAGCGTGGGCATCGCCTTGGCCCCGGCAGATGGCGACACAGCCGCCACCGTGCTGCGCCACGCCACCATCGCCCTCTCCCGGGCCAAAGCGACGGCGGCCAACGCATGTGCTTTTTCGAGGAGAGCATGGACAAGGCGCTTCAGCGCCGCCGCACGGTCGAGCACGAGCTTCGCTTGGCGCTCGGGCGCGAAGAGTTCGAGGTCGTCTACCAGCCGCAATACAACCTCGCGAGCGAGGAGCAATGCGGCTCCGAAGCGCTCATCCGTTGGCATCACCCCGTCCACGGCAAAATCGCGCCGGGTCACTTCATCTCGGTGGCCGAGGAAACCGGGCTGATCGTCCCGATCGGCGAATGGGTGCTGCGGCGCGCCTGCTTCGATGCGGTGACGTGGCCAGAGCACCTGACCGTTGCGGTGAATCTGTCGCCAGCGCAGTTCCGCGACAGCGACATCGCCGAGACGGTCGCTGACATCCTCCATGAGACCGGGCTGCCCGCGCAGCGTCTGGAACTCGAGATCACCGAGAACCTCCTCATCAATGACACCGAGGAGGTGTTGAGCAAGTTGAACCGCTTGCGCGAGCTGGGCGTGAAGATCGCCATGGACGATTTCGGCACCGGCTATTCGAGCTTGAGCTATCTGGCGCGCTTCCCCTTCTCGAAGATCAAGATCGACCGCCAGTTCATTCGCAACATGACGCGCGACCCAGCGATGCGCGCTATCGTCAAGACCATCATCGCCCTCGGCAAATCGCTCGACGTGACCATCACGGCCGAAGGCGTGGAGACTCCGGAGCAAGCTCAAATGCTGCGGAAGTTCGGCTGCTCACAGGTCCAGGGGTTCCTCTACGGTCATCCCGAGGCGGCCGAGAAGCACGCCAAGCAAAAGCCCGCTTCAAGCGGCAAAATCACGCCGATCCGGCCCGCGCGCTCCAGCGCCGCTTAGCCGTCCGCGAAAATCAACGTCCGGCCCGAAACGGAAACTCTTCCATAGGCGTGGCCCTTGTGCCACCGAGGAGCCCCTTGAAAGGTTTGGGCGCAGGGCGTGCGGTTGTGGCGCGAGCACGGACGGGCGCGGCGACGCGCTGTCGCGGTTCTGGCGCCGGCTCGCCTTTCAGCTCCTCGACAACGACGAGCTTCGGCTTGCGAGATGGGCGCGGCACAACATCCGGCATGAAGTCCGGCTCGCCTGTCTCGATGCTGGCGACGGTACTGAGCTCCACATCCTCCTCGATCGCGGGCGCTGGCGCGTCTTCCACGAGAGCGGCTTCCGGGGCTGCAACGAGCGCGGCTGCTTCCATCGGCTGCGCAGCCTCGACCGGCTCGGACAAGGCGGCTTGCTCCATCAGCGGCGCTTCTTCCACCACCGCGGTGCGTTCCGGAATCTCCGGCAAGGCGCCCGTGATCTCCTCGGTCTCGGGCATGGCCCAGCCCGCTTCATCGATGTCCCCTTCGCCCTCCACGATAGCGGCTTGGGGCAGCATGGCGGCTTGGACGAAAGGCGGCGGCGTGGATCGCACGATGACCTGGATGGCGACCGTGCCTTGAGCGGTGTCGTCGGGCGCCGGCAGCGTGATCATGACCGGCAGGACAAGCGCCAGTACCGCGGCATGGGCCGCGCCGGCGCCGAAGGCACAGACGGACAGACTGGGCTTGTCAATATGAATCACGGACGGTGGAGCGCAAAAAGTTTCGCCGAACGCTCAGTACTCACGCCCGTTCTGAGTTAGCTGAGTCGGCCCCCGGGCCGCAACCCTTTAGTTTTCCATGACAATTTTCGGCGCTTGGCGCTCGGTGCCGGACACGCGCTCAAGCTCCGCCCAAGCCGTCGCGGCGATGTCGCGATAGGCTTGCGCCACGGGTGATCCCGGATCGGTGGCGACCACGGGCTTGCCTTCGTCGGAGGTCTCGCGGATGGCCATGGTGAGCGGCACTTCTCCCAGGAAGGGCACGCCAAGCCTCCCCGCTTCCTGCTTGGCGCCGCCATGGCCGAAGATGTCGGACCGCTCGCCGCAATGAGGGCAGAGGAAGGTCGACATATTCTCGACGATGCCGAGCACCGGCACGTTGACCTTCTTGAACATGTTCAGACCCTTGCGGGCGTCGATCAGCGCGAGATCCTGCGGCGTGGACACGATCACCGCGCCCGCGAGCGGCACTTGCTGGGCCATGGTGAGCTGGGCGTCGCCCGTGCCCGGCGGCATGTCTACAACCAGTACGTCGAGATCGCCCCAGGCGACGTCCTTGAGCATCTGGACAGGGCCGACATGACCATCGGCCCGCGCCAGATCATCGGCGTCTCCTCGTCCACGAGGAAACCCATGGACATCACCTTGAGACCATAGCTGCGCATGGGATCGAGCTTGTTGCCCGCAAGTTGCTGCGGCTGGCCGTGAATGCCCAGGAGCCGTGGCATTGAGGGACCGTAGATATCGGCATCGAGCACGCCCACCTTCAGGCCCTGATCCTTCAGCGCCAGGGCGAAATTGACCGCGGTGGTGGATTTGCCGACGCCGCCCTTGCCCGAGGCCACGGCGATGATGTGCTTCACGCCCGGCACGCCGCCGGGGCGGTGGCGGGCATCGCGGGCCGCGCCCGGCGCAGTGACACCCGGACCTTGCGAGGCATGACTTTGCGGGGCTTGCGGCGAAGGGCTTTGCGGCTGCGGCGCCTGCCGCGCGTGGCCATTGCCGCCGGCAACGGGCGCCGCCGCGCCCGAAGGGCTGGCGCTGCCTGGTTCGCGGTCGGCGGTGAGCGTAACGGCGACACCCTCCACGCCCGGCAGCCCTTTCACAATGGTCTCGGCCGCTTGGCGCAACCCCTCGAGTTCGCGCGCCCGCGCCGGGTCCACGGAGATGGCGAAATAGACTTTGCCTTTGTGGATCACGACCTCGGAGACGAGGCCGAGCGAGACGATATCTTCGCTGAGATCGGGCCCTTCACGCCCTTTAGGGCGGCCAGAATTTGGTCTTTGGTCAGTGTCTCGGTCATGGCCGGAATGTAGTGAGGAAGAGGCCGCAAAGCAAAATAGGAAACGGGCGCGGGTTGCCCAAAAAAAAAGCCCGGCATTGCACCGGGCTTTTTGGGTTGGGGAAAGCCAACAGACCGGACGCGGGCTGGGGGGATGGGGTAGGTTGGGTGCGCGCCGCGCCGGGTCCGAGGTGAAAACGCCGCACTCAAGAATCGGTTCCAAGAATTTTCCTCTTTTGGCAAGAGGACCATTTTTAGTCGATTCCCGGCCCTTCCCGGTCGTCCGGGATCAAAATCGCCGGGCAGATCGTTGTCCCAAGACACCCGGACCGCCGGAAGACTGTCAGCCGCAAGGGAGGCCCCCAATGTCAGACACCACGCTCAAGAAGGTCGAAGCCGACACGTCCCCAAAAGGCGATATGGGCCAGCGCTATCTGGCTTCCGGCAAGAGCGTTTCGATGCGCCTTTGGGTCCAGGAATCAACAAAGGCGCAAAAAGAGCCTTCCACGCGCAACTACGAAACCGTCGGCTTCGTCATCTCGGGTCGCGCCAAACTCGAGGTCGAGGGTCAGACCATCACCCTCTCGCCTGGAGATTCCTGGCTCGTTCCCGAAGGCGCCTCACACAAATATACGATTTTGGAGCCTTTCACCGCCGTCGAGGCCACGTCGCCTCCGGCCGAGGTCCATGGCCGCGACGAACCGCACTGACGCGCCTGCTCAAGACTTTTTGCCAACACGGGCGAGCCACAAATCCGCCTCAGAGTAAGAAGAAAGCACCCCAGGGCTAACCCTGGAGTACAATACCCATGACTAAAGCATTGACTATTGCTATCCTTATCCTTGTTTCAACAACGTCCGCCTTCGCAGCAGATCAATTCTACATCGCCAAAGATCAGGCGACGAACAAGTGCAAGATCGTGAAGGCTAAGCCGAAGAACGACAAGCTCATCCTGGTCGGCACGGAATCCTACGCCACCAAGGACGCGGCCAAAGCCGCCCGCAAAGCTGCGGACGAGTGCAAGAAGAGCACCTAGATGCCAATGGCGGTGGCTCCTTCAACTGGAGCCGCCGCCATTTGTTTTTGCGCGCCTGATCAGTCTCTCAGCCCCTGCGGCGCTTTACTCGCCACGTCCCAGACTGGTCACATTTGCGCTCTTCAATGCCGATGAATGAGCCTTTTGGGAGCGCTAGCTCATTCGATCCTTGAGGACTTATTCGTCCTCACCGGCAATCACCCCCGAAGATGCGGAGGCGCGGGCACTCCTATTGCGGACATAGAACCTATCGCCTTCCAGAAAATGGACGGCGATCAAGCCTTCTTTAACCTGCTCCGGCCATGCTCCTCGGGACAGGGGCAAAGCTTGGGGTTTTCCGCATTTGCCCGGCAGCCAGATCCGCGAGATGCAAGGGGGAGCCATGCGCGTTGTGGCCAGTTCGGAAGGGTCAAGGAATTTCAGACAGGCTGATCTCGACCGGCATCTGGAAGCGATGTCGCACTTTGTCGAGCGGGTCCGCGAGACGAACACCCCGGCATCGTGCACGCTGATTCTGCGCTCCGCGGCGTCCGCGCCGGCGCAAGTCCTCACTCTGATGAAAGACACTCTGGCCGAGGCCGGCATCCAGGCACGAGTCCTCCTCGCCAAGCTCGAGCCGGAGCAGGATCTGCGTCAGCTGTACGCCGCACTGACCACGCTCAGCCCTGAAGCCGACAGCGCTGCCCTGATCCGCTGGGCGCGCAATCCGCGCCTGCTGGACGCCCATGAGCAAGCCGTCTACGGCCACGATATGTGCTGGTCCGGCGATGCCATGCGCCGGGACGCGGACAAGCGCAATGCCCTCGCCCTGATGGAGACGACGCGCCGGAAGCCACGTTGCGCGCGGCGATGGCGTTCAAGGCGCTGTGGGCCGCGTCGGTGCCCGCGCCGGCCCGTCTGCTCGATGCGCGCGAAACGGCCAAGCCTTCCGGCGCCTATGAGCAGACGACGGGCGCGCCGGTGGCCGCGCTAAAGCGTCCCGCCCAAGGCTGGCCCCTCGTCCGTCATTAAACTCTCACAAAACTCGTCTTCCTGAGGCGCCGCGGGACCGTGCCCGCGAGGGATGGCGCTTGACTTGGCCGCACCGTCCTTCGAGCTCGCGCCTCCCCGATACACCTTAGGACTTACGGAGCAATCCATGCTTGGGCGCCTATCGTTTGCGTTTCTGCTTGCCATGCTTACGGCCGTGCCCGCGCTCAGTCAGGAAGCCGCCCCGCCGCTCGCGGGCGAGGCCAGCAAGGGCCCGGTCCTGGGCCAGCTTCTGAAGGTGCCGAAATACATTTATGCGTGGCAGCTCATGGTGTCCGGCGAAACGCCGCCCGAATGGGTCAAGGAGTACACCGCCACGCTGGACGGACCGCCGGTGCCGACCATTCCCGTGCCGCTCGATGGCGAAATCTATACGCTCGGCTTCACCTGCAAACCCAATGATTGCGAGAACAATCAGCTCTACGTGCTGTTCGCGCCGGAAGGGCGCGACGCCTGGGCCATGTTGGGATCGCAGGCCACGGGCATCACTTGGCTGGGGCGGCCGAGCGAGCGAATCCAGGACGCAATTTCCGGTGCATTGCGGAAATAGGGCTGCGCTATTTGGCGTCAATTACCGTGCTACGTTCTGCCCCATCAGATTTCTCAAGGCCGCGATCTTGAGCGGCGTGCAATAGGGCGAATGCGCCGTGGCCGACACGATGCAGGCGATGGTCTTGGAGCGGGCGGGGACGCCGCTCAAAGCCGCCACGATCCCCAGGCCGGAACCGGGCCCCAATCAGATCCTGCTCAAGGTGCTGGCCTGCGGGGTGTGCCGCACGGATTTGCACATTCATGACGGGGAACTCGGCGAGCCCAAGCTGCCTCTGGTGCTCGGCCAGAGATCGTCGGGCGGGTGGAGGCGCTGGGATCCGGCGTGAC
>NZ_LPWD01000024.1 GCF_001723295.1 Methyloceanibacter marginalis | reverse complement strand
CCGTTCACGGCCTGGGTGCTGCTCAAAGGCCTGGAGACGCTGCCCCTGCGCGTCGAGCGGCATTGCTCATCCGCAGCACGTATCGCCGACTTTCTCGCGGGTCGTGCAGAGGTCGAACGCGTGTTCTATCCCGGCCGGCCGACCACCCTCAGCACGACCTCGCCAAGAAGCAGATGGCCAATGGCGGACCGATGGTCGCCTTCGAGGCCAAGGGCGGCAAGGACGCCGCCTTCGCGGTGCTGAACGCGCTCGATTTGTTCAAGATCAGCAACAATCTCGGCGATGCGAAGAGCCTCGCCACGCATCCGGCGACCACGACGCATCAACGCTTGACGGACGCGGCCCGCGCGGAGCTCGGCATTTTCGACAATACGATCCGGCTTTCCATCGGGCTGGAAGAGCCGAACGACCTGGAAGCCGATCTCGACCACGCCCTTACCGCAGCGAAAGCGCGGTGAGCGCCTTGCCGGGCGGCAGGACCCTATGCAACCCTCTCGCGTCCTTTTCTTCCATGGGGCCAGACCATGTGCCGAAACATCAAGACGCTGCATAATTTCGAACCGCCAGCCACGGACGAGGAGGTCCGTGCCTCCGCACTCCAGTTTGTCCGGAAACTGAGTGGCTGCACGACGCCGTCCAAGACCAACGAAGTCGCCTTCCATCGCGCGGTCGATAAGGTTTCGGAGGCCGCGCGCGAGCTGCTCGATAGCCTTGTGACGAACGCCCCGCCGCGCGATCGCGAAATTGAGGCGCTCAAAGCACGGGCGAGGTCGGCAGAACGATTTGGCCGCGCCGTCTGACCCCAACGCAAAACACGATCTCAAATCGCCTCAGAAAGATTGCTTGGTGGCCACTCAATCCGCTCTCGTCGAGCTGCTCGCAAGACTCGTGGGTTTCGACACCACGAGCGCGAAGTCGAATCTCGATCTGATCGCCTTCGTTCAAGACTATCTGGACGGACACGGCGTCACCTCGACGCTGGTTCCAAGCGAGGACGGCAAGAAGGCTTGCCTCTTCGCCACGATCGGCGAGGGCGCGGGCGGCGTCGGGCTTTCCGGCCATAGCGATTGCGTACCGGTCACGGGGCAGAAGTGGGCGAGCGGCCCCTTCACGCTGACGGAACGGGACGGCAAGCTCTACGGGCGCGGCACGTGCGACATGAAGGGCTTCATTGCTTGCGTGCTCGCCTCGGTGCCGCTGTTCAAGTCGGTGGCGCTGAAAGAGCCGATCCACATCATCATCTCCTATGACGAAGAGGTGGCTGCGCCGGGGTGCCGGCCGCTAATCGCGCGTGTCGGCACGGACCTGCCCCAGCCGCGCGTGGTGATCATCGGCGAGCCGACCAGCATGCAAGTGATCGACGGACACAAGCGTATCGACGTCTACCGCACCACCGTCACCGGCAAGGAAGCCCATTCGAGCCTTCCGTCGCTTGGCGTCAACGCGATTTCCGTTGCGGCGAAGCTCGTCGACGAGATCGACCGCATGGCGGCCGAGATAGCGGCAAAGGAGAACGATCTCCACTTCGAACCGCCTTGCTCCACAATGAGCGTCGGCATGATCGAGGGCGGCACCGCGCCGAACATCGTGCCGAAGACTTGCGCATTTCGCTGGCAAATCAGAAGCTTACCGGGAGCGGAAATCGGCCATGTCCCCGAGGCATTGGCCGCCTTTGCCGCGCGCGACCTGCTGCCGGCGATGCGAAAAGTCGCGCCAGCAGCCGCGGTGGAGACCGAGAGCCAGACGTCCGTACCCGCGTTCTCGGCACCGCCCCAGTCGGAAGCCGTGAACCTTGCGATGGCGCTCACCGGCGCGAACCGCACAAGCGGCGTGTCCTATGCCACGGAAGCGGGGCTGTTCGAGCAAGCCGGCTGTTCGTCGGTCGTGTGCGGCCCGGGCGACATCGCACAAGCGCATGCAGCCGATGAGTTCGTGGCTGTCGCGCAGCTCGAAGCCTGCCTGAAATTCCTCGACGACCTGACGGCGCGGCTCCGCGCTTAGACGCTATTGTTCGCCGAAGCTATCCGGATCGAAGCTGTAGCGGGCGTTGCAAAACTCGCAGGTGACCCACACCTCGCCGTCCACCGTCATCTCGGCGATGTCCTCGGCCGAGAAGCGATCGAGCAATTCTTCGACACGCTCGCGCGAGCAACTGCAATAGGTCTGAAGCGGAATGGCGCGATAGACGCGCACCTGCTCCTCATGAAACAGGCGGAAGAGAAGCCGCTCGGGCGACAGCATGGGGTCTAGCAACTCGTGATCCTCGACGGTCTCGGCGAGCGACTTGGCCCGCGTCCAGTCCTCCTCGAACTCCTTGAGGCTGGAGACACCCCCTTCGCGCGTCAGCTTCTGCACGAGCAGGCCGCCGGCCCGCCAGGTCCAGGCGCCCTCGCCGTTCTCTCCGGCCCGAAAGTGCCGCGCGACCGCCAGCCGGATGAAGGTCGGAAGCTGCTCTGACTGGCGGAAATAAGTATCGGCGGCTTCGGTGAGACTCTTGCCTTCGAGCGGCACGACGCCCTGATAGCGTTCCGTATCCACGCCACGGTCGATGGTCATTGCGAGGTGGCCGTGCCCCAGAAGCGCCGCATCGTCATCTGCATCGAGAGCAGCCAGACGCTCGGCGTCGAACCGCGCATAGCCCCGCAAGGAGCCCGGCACTGAAAAGTCAGCCACCAGCAGATCGACGGGTCCGTCGGTGGTCGCTTGCAGGATCAGCTTGCCCTCCGGATTGAGGGAAGCGCCGAGCAGCGCGGTGAGCGCCACGGCCTCGCCCAGGAGCCGCGACACGGGCTCCGGATAAGCGTGGCGCGACAGGATCGTGTCGACGGTCGGCCCGAGCTGCACCAAGCGGCCGAGCACGTCGGCCTGCTCGGCTTGAAACGGCAGGACGAGATCATCCGGCGGCAACGAGAGCTCGATGTGAGTGTCCGAAATTGGATCGCTCACCGTCCAGCCCCGCGTGTCTTGGCGCGGGCCAGCTTCCTCGGCGCCGCCTTCTTTGACTTTTTGGCCTGCCTTTTCGCCTTAGCCGCCCTGGCGCGAGCAGGGTCGAACTTCAGCACCTTGCCTTTGCGGGCTTTGGGCGCCCCGAGGCACCAGGCGAGAATGGCCTTCTGAACGTGAAGCCGGTTCTCCGCCTCGTCCCACGTGGCGGATTGCGGACCGTCGATCACCGCGTCGGTCACCTCCTCACCGCGATGTGCCGGCAGGCAATGCATGAAGATCGCGTCCGGCTTGGCAACGGCCATCAGCGCCTCATCGACCTGGAAAGGACGCAAGGCCGCCTTTCGCTTTTGGGCGTCGTTGTCACCCATGGAGACCCAGGTATCGGTGACCACGCAGTCGGCGCCGTGCACGGCTTCGCGCGCGCTGTCCATCACCTCGATCTTGGCGCCCTCGCCTTCTGCCCAGGCCAGATTGTCCGACGTGGGCGCGAAATCGGCGGGCGCCGCCATGCGCAAGGTGAAGCCGAAGCGCGCCGCCGCATGCATCCACGACGTGGAAACGTTGTTAGCGTCACCAATCCAGGCGACCGTGCGGCCCTTGATGGGACCCTTGCGTTCCTCGAAGGTCATGACATCGGCCATGATTTGGCACGGATGGGACCGCGTGGTGAGGCCGTTGATCACCGGGATCGTGCTGTTCTCGGCAAACTCGGTGAGGGTCGCGGGCGGGCCCGTACGCAGCATGATGGCGTCCACGTAGCGCGACAGAACCCGCGCGGTATCGGCAACCGTCTCGCCGCGCCCGAGTTGCATGTCCTGCGGATTGAGCACGATGGCCGTGCCGCCGAGCTGATGAATGGCGACCTCGAAGGACACGCGCGTGCGGGTGGACGGCTTTTCGAAGAGCATGGCGAGCACCGCGCCTTGCGGTACGCCAAGCGCCTTCGGAACCTTGCCGGACTTCTTCATGGCTGCGGCGCTGTCGAGGATGGCGCGCAGGATCGAGGCGTCCAATAGGTCGAGATCGAGGAAATGCTTCGGCTGAGATGACATGGAAAAAGTCTCGAAATGCTATGCGTTCTCGCTCGCACTTACTTTCAGCGCGGCGCAAGCGGCGTCGATCGTGGCGCAGGCGAGGTCGATTTCCTCCTCGCCCACGATAAGCGGCGGCAGCAGGCGTACGACATTGTCGCCGGCCTGCACGGTAAGCAGCCCCCGCTCGCGCAAGCCGGCGATGAGCTTCTGGTTCTCCACCTTACACTTCAGCCCGACCATGAGCCCCTGGCCCCGCACCTCGGCGATGACGTCGCTGTGCTCGTCGGCGAGCCCAGCGAGCCGCTGCTTCAACCTTAGGCCCATTTGCGCGACATGTTCGAGAAAGCCAGGAGCCAAAACGACATCGAGCACCGCGTTGCCGACCGCCATGGCGAGTGGGTTGCCGCCAAAGGTCGAGCCGTGGCTGCCAGGCGTCATGGCTTGGCCCACCGCCTCGGTGGTGAGGCACGCGCCCACGGGAAAGCCGCCGCCGAGCCCCTTCGCGGTGGCCATGATGTCCGGCGTGACGTCCGCCCACTCATGGGCATAGAAGCGCCCGGTCCGCCCAACGCCGCTCTGGACCTCATCGAGCACGAGCAAGATCTCCTTCTCGTCGCACAGGGCGCGCAAATCTTGCAGAAAACGATACGGCACTTCGCGCATGCCGCCCTCGCCCATGATGGGCTCCAGCAAGACGCCGGCGGTCTCATCGCCGATGGCCGCCTCGACGGCCTCGAGGTCGAAGCCCGAGACCTGATCGAAGCCCTCGACCGGTGG
>NZ_LPWD01000023.1 GCF_001723295.1 Methyloceanibacter marginalis | reverse complement strand
GCGCACGCGCTCGGCGGCCGCTGCGAGCCGCTGCATGGGGCCGGCGATAGTGTTGGCAAGGATGAGCGACAGCACCACGGTCACGGCCGCCGCGAACGCCGAGACGCGGAAGATGCTCATGCGCTCCGCCGAGACGATGTCGTCGATGTCGCCGCCACGCGTTGACAGCAGAAGCACACCGAGCACGGCGCGCATGCGCTGCACGGGCACCGCCACGGACACCACGATCTCGCCCTTGTCGTTCTTGCGCACGATGGGCACCGAAGTTCCGGTCAGCGCCGTCGCCACTTCCGGATAGGCTTTGCCGTTGGCGGCGCCGATCTCGGTGTAGACCGGGAGTCCCGAAGGCTGGAGTTGGTTGGTCACCGCGTCCCAGAACGTGTTGAGCGCGTCGGGCTCGGAGGTTTCGGGCGGGGGCAGGTCGTAGCGCAGCACCTGTCCGCGCGAATAAAACGTATCGGAATCGAGGATCAGCGTGCCGTCGCGATTGTAGATGCGCGCGCGGCTTCCCGTGGCTTGACCAGGGGGCGGAGAATCGGCGCGGCGCGCTCGGGATCGATGGTGAATCCGAGCGCATTCGAGAACGGGTCGTCGGCGCTGCCGGGCCCGGCTTGGCCGAGCTCCTTCTCCAGGAGCGTCTCCGGGTCGACCTGGGTCTCGCCGTTGTCACGCCGGCCGAGGCGGCGATGGCGCGGGCGATGATCTCTCCCTGGGTTAGGAGGCTCTGCACCTTGGCGTCGATCAGCCCGGCGCGAAACTGGTTGAGATAGAGAATGCCCGAGACGAGGATCGCCAAGCCGATCAGATTGAGCACGACGATGCGCCGCGTCAGGCTGGAGAAGCCGTGACGGAAGGGCCGGTGCTCGCCGATCCAGCCGGGCACGCGCTTGACCCAACTCAAGACGGCACGCGCCCCGCGGCGGAAGCGCTCCTTGAACGAGGCGTCGACCCGCTGCCAGGACCCTTCGGTCTCGGCAGTCATCGGTCTCGCCCGTTATTCTTTGAACCGGTAGCCCACGCCATAAAGCGTCTCGATCACGTCGAAGCTCTGGTCGACGGCCTTGAACTTCTTGCGCAACCGCTTGATGTGGCTGTCGATGGTGCGGTCGTCGACATAAACCTGGTCATCATAGGCCGCATCCATGAGGGCGTCCCGGCTTTTTACCACGCCGGGCCGTGCGGCAAGCGCCTGGAGGATCAGGAACTCGGTCACCGTGAGGGTCACGGGCCGGTTGTCCCACACACAGGTATGGCGTTCCGGGTCCATGCGCAGCTTGCCGCGGCTCAAAACCTTGGATTTGTCCTCGATCACCTGGGCCGTGTCGCGCGGCGCCGAACGGCGTAGCACCGCCTTCACGCGCTCGACCAGGAGACGCTGAGGGAAGGGTTTGCGGATATAGTCGTCGGCACCCATCTTGAGGCCGAACAACTCATCAATCTCCTCGTCCTTGGAGGTGAGGAAGATCACCGGCAGCTCGCTGCGCTGGCGTAGGCGGCGCAATAGCTCCATCCCGTCCATACGCGGCATCTTGATGTCCAGAATGGCGAGGTCGGGCGGGCTGTCGAACAGGCCGTCCAGCGCCGCTGCGCCGTCGTTGTAGGTCTGCGTCTTGTAGCCTTCAGCCTCCAGCACCATGCGCAAGGAGGTCAGGATGTTCCGATCGTCGTCGACAAGGGCAATTGTTGGCATTGGGGGCCTTTTGCGCGATTGACGCGATTTGCAGGGTGTTATGGTCTTAGGGCTGCCCCAAAACATGGCAGCATCGGGGCGCTTCGCGCCGCACCCATAGTCATCGGGATGCAACAAATATCGTTATGGCGCAAGTAAATAACTCGTCAGGAATGCCTGCCAAGCCGGAGATCGCGGCGGATGCGCGCACCTTGGTTCGCCGGGCCTTCAAGGGCACGCTGGCGAGCCTCGACACCCCCTCCGGCGCCCCATACGCCTCCCTGATCACGCTCGCCACGGATGCGGGCGGCGCTCCCTTGTTCCTCATCTCGACGCTCGCCCGGCACACAAGGAACCTGGTGGAGGACCCGCGGGCCTCGATCCTGATCGACGGCACGGATGCAGCCGCCGATCCGCTCCAGGGGGCTAGGCTGACCCTGAGCGGCATAGCCGAAAAGGTTCATGGCGAGGCCGAGAGGCGCCGCTTCCTGGCCCGTCACCCCGAGGCGGAGCTTTACGCCGACTTCCCCGATTTCTCCTTCTGGCGGCTCGCCCTGGAGGGCGCCCACTATATCGGCGGCTTCGGCCGGATCGTGGACCTCGCCGCGAGCGATCTCCTGGTTTCCCTGGACGGCGCGGAGGCGTTGCTCGAGGCGGAGCCCGGCATCGTAGAGCACATGAACGACGACCACGCCGACGCCATCGCGCTCTATGCGCTCGCCTTCACCGGCGGCGATCCGGGCCCCTGGCGCATGACCGGGATCGATCCGGACGGCTGCGATATCGCTTTGGGCCCCGACGGGCGCCGGATTTCCTTTGCCAACCGGGTCCTGACCCCAGGCGATGCGCGAAAAGAGCTGGTGCGCCTGGCGGAAGAGGCCAGGGCAACCGCCGAGCCGTAGCAGTCTACAAAGAGAGCGCCCCGTCTGTCACAGGACCTTTCTTGAAAGCCTCCTGAGTTCAGGGTAGCTAGGGGGCGATCCAAAACGATTTTTTCCGTCAATTCGAGATCTAGGGACGAAACCGTATGAACGTTCAGTCGAAGATTGCGCCCACCGCGAACAAAAAGGTTCTGGCGTTCGTGGAAGAAGCAAAAGAACTTTTCAAGCCGGACTCCGTCTATTGGTGCGATGGCTCCAAGGAAGAGTATCAGGCCATGCTGAAGGCGCTGGTCGACGGCGGTACCGCCATGTGGCTGAACCCGGACAAGCGCCCCAACTCCATTATCGTGCGCTCCGATCCCAAGGACGTGGCCCGAGTCGAGGACCAGACCTATATCTGCTCGAAGAACAAGGAAGACGCCGGCCCGACCAACAACTGGTTCGACCCGGCGGAGATGAAGGAGACGCTGAAGAAGCTCTATGACGGCGCCATGCAGGGCCGCACCATGTATGTGATCCCGTATTCCATGGGTCCCGTGGGCTCGCCCATCGCCGGCATCGGCGTGATGGTCACCGACAGCGCTTACGCCGTCGCCAACATGCACATCATGACCCGCGTGGGCGACAAGGTGTGGAAGGCGCTTGGCGATTCCGAAGATTTCGTGCGCGGCATGCACACTGTGGGCGCGCCACTCACCGCGCAGACCCAGGCCGACGTGCCGTGGCCGTGCAGCGAGACCAAGTACATCTCGCATTTCCCCGAGACGCGCGAGATCTGGTCCTACGGCTCCGGCTATGGCGGCAACGCGCTGCTCGGCAAGAAGTGTCACGCGCTGCGCATCGCGTCGGTGAAGGCGCGCGACGAAGGCTGGATGGCCGAGCACATGCTAATTCTCAAGCTCACCAATCCCGAAGGCGAATCGAAATTCATCGCCGCCGCCTTCCCGAGCGCCTGCGGCAAGACCAACCTCGCCATGCTCAACCCGACGATTCCGGGCTGGAAGGCCGAGACCATCGGCGACGACATCTGCTGGATGAAGTTCGGCGAGGACGGACGTCTTTACGCGATCAACCCGGAGACCGGGTTCTTCGGCGTGGCGCCCGGCACCTCCGATCATTCCAACTACAACGCCATGCGCACGCTGGATGCGAACTGCATCTACTCCACGTCGCGCTCACCGATGACGGCGACGTGTGGTGGGAAGGGATGACCGAGGAGACGCCGGAGCACACCGTGGATTGGCTGCGCCGCTCCTGGACGCCGGATGCCGGCCGTCCCGCCGCGCATCCCAATTCGCGCTTCACCGCGCCCGCCGGCCAGTGCCCGGTCATCGCCCCGGAATGGGAAGATCCCAAAGGCGTGCCGATCGACGCCATTCTGTTTGGCGGCCGCCGCGCTTCCGTGGTGCCGCTCGTCACCGAAGCGGAAGACTGGAAGCAGGGCACGTTCCTCGGCTCGATCATGGCCTCGGAGAAGACCGCCGCGGCTTCCGGTGTGAAGGGCGACATCCGCCGCGACCCGATGGCGATGCTGCCGTTCTGCGGCTACCACATGGGGGATTACTTCGCCCATTGGCTGAAGGTCGGCGAGAAGGGCGGCGATAAGATGCCGAAGATCTTCTACGTGAACTGGTTCCGGAAAAGCCCCGAAGGCAAATTCCTGTGGCCGGGCTTCGCTGAGAACTCCCGCGTGCTGAAGTGGATCTTCGAGCGCTGCAACGGCACGGCGGAGGCGGTCGACACGCCGATCGGCAAGGTGCCGGCGGAAGGCGCGCTCGATACTGACGGGCTCGACGTCGGCGAGGCGGACCTCAAAGAGTTGCTCAGGGTCGACACGGAAGGCTGGAAGGCCGAAATCCCGTCGATCAAGGAGCACTACGAGACCTTCGGCGACAAGCTGCCGGGCGGCCTCAGGGAAGAACTCGGCGAGCTCGAGAAGCGTCTCGGCTAGCACGCCGCTTTTAAGCAGAGAGATTGTCATGGCCGGGCAAAGTCCCGGCCATGATCGTTTTGGGACTCGCGTGACGCTTGCCCCCTTTCGCGCTTCGCCTTAGGCAACTCCGCATGAGCAAGGGACACAGCGTGGTCGCGGCGGGCCACGCGCTGACCGCCGCCGCGGCCGCAGAGATTCTCGCCGACGGCGGCAACGCCTTCGATGCGGCGATCGCCGGCGTGTGCATGGCTTTCGTCGCCGAGGCGGTGTTCGCCTCGCCCGGCGGCGGCGGCTTTCTCATGGCGCGCCAAGCGGGCCGTAGCACGGTCAAGCTGTTCGACTTCTTCGTCGACACGCCGTTGAAACGCCGCCAGGCGGACGAGGTCTCGTTCTTTCCGATCGAAGCCAATTTCGGGCCCGCCACCCAGGAGTTCCATATCGGGCTCGGGTCGAGCGCGACGCCCGGCATCGCGCAGGGTCTCTTCGCCATGCATGAGGCGCTTGGGACACTGCCGATGAAGCGCCTGGTGGAGCCGGCGGTCACCGCCGCGCGTCAAGGCTTCCCGCTCACCGCGTTCCAGGCCTATCTCTTCACCGTCATCGCGCCGATCCTGCAGGAGAGCGAAGGGACGCGCGCGATCTTCGCGCCCGGCGGCAAGCTGCTCGAAGCGGGCGACACCTTCCGCAACGAAGGGCTGGCCGAGACGCTTTCCTGGCTGGCCGAAGACGGTGCGCGGCTTTTCACGGAGGGCGATATCGGCAGGGCCATCGTTGCGCAGTCGCGCGATCGCGGCGGTCATCTCACGATGCAAGACCTGACGCGCTACCGCGTCGAGCTGCGCGACCCGCTGCTGTGGCGTCACGGCAGAGCGAGCGTCGCGCTCAACCCGCCGCCGTCTGCCGGCGGGGCGCTGATCGCCTTCGGGCTCGCTTATCTCGAAGCCTTGGCCGCGTCGGGCGAGGCAATCGATACACACGCGCTGCATGCCGCCATGACCGCCACCAACGAGGCGCGCACGCGGCACGGCGAAGGTCTTGCGGAGCGTCTTGCAGGCGGCGTGCTGGCGGACGAGATCCGCAAGGCCGTGCGGCACCCGAAAGCCTATCGCGGCACGACCCATATCAACGTCATCGATAAGGACGGCAATGCCGCCGCCGTCAGCCTCTCCAACGGCGAGGGCAACGGCTTCATCGTCGGCGAACACGGCTTCATGCTGAACAACATGCTCGGCGAGGAAGATTTGTGTGCCCATGACGACTGGCGCGAGGGCGTGCGGCTGTCTTCCATGATGGCGCCCACCATCATCCTGGAGCCGGACGGCACGGTGACCGCGCTCGGCACCGGCGGCTCGAACCGCATCCGCACAGCCATCCTGCAAGTGGCGGTCAATCTGTTGGCGCACGGCATGCGCGTCGAGGATGCCGTAACCGCGCCCCGCATCCACGTGGAGCGCGACGGGACCACGAGCTTCGAGCCGGGCTTGCCGGAAGACATGGAGACCGCGCTCCGCGCACTCGGCGAGAGAGCCCGCCCCTGGCCGGCACAGAATCTGTTTTTCGGTGGCGTGCACACCGCGCGCTGGCACGAGAAGCGGGGCGTCGAAGGCGCCGGCGATCCGCGCCGGCAGGGTACGTCGCGAACGGTCTGAGCCGGCGCTTGTCGTAAAAGGTCAAGCGTGCGCCGCTAATTGGCAACAGGTCTGGCGTGGCGGGCGCGAAGATGATCGTCGCCTGAAAGCCGGGGAAGCGATAAGGGGACCCTCATGCAGAACGCCGTCGCCATCTATCATGTGGCTTTCGAGGATGCCGGTACGCTTGGCACCGTGCTGGACGAACGCGGCGTAACCCTCAACTATTTGCAGGCCGGCGTCGACGACCTGTCGCCCGCGCTTGACGCGGATCTTGTACTCGTGCTCGGCGGGCCCATCGGCATCTACGAGATCGACCGCTATCCGTTTCTCAAAGACGAGCTCGCCATCGTCGAGAAGGTGGTCAAGAAGGGCACGCCCGTGGTCGGCATCTGCCTGGGCTGCCAAGCGCTCGCTGCTGTGCTCGCCGCCCGCGTCTATCCCGGCCCGCAAGCCGAGCTCGGCTGGGACGAGCTGATCCTGACCGACGAGGGCAAGGCCTCGCCCCTCGGCATCCTGGAAGGTTTGCGCGTGCTCAACTGGCATGGCGACACCTTCGATCTCCCCTCGGGCGCCACGCGCCTCGCTTCGACCCCGCTCACGCCGAACCAGGCCTTCACCTACGGCTCGAACGTGCTGGCGCTGCAGTTCCACGTGGAGCTGGCGCAGCACAACATGGAGCGCTGGCTCATCGGGCACACGCTCGAGCTTGCCAAGAACAAGGTCGATCTGGCGCGCATGCGCGAGAACACCGCGCGCTATGCGCCTGCCACCAACGAGGCGAGCCGCAAGCTGTTCAATACCTGGCTCGACGGCGTATCGGCCTGAGCCCCTCCGCTCGTTCCCGCGCAGGCGGGGACCTAGACAAGCAAGTGATGGACTCTGTTTGTGCTGGATTCCCGCTTATGCGGGAATGAGCGGGTGTAACTTTCTGAAGCCGCTCGTCCCCGCCCGCTTACGCGGGAATGAGCGGAGGGATCTAGTCAGCTTCGCTCGCGAGCACCGACTCGCCGACAGTCGTCGGCAATTCCTTCGTCTCCGGCGGTTTCACCACGTCGCCCTTGGCGTTCCACCAGGTCGAGGCGTAGGTCACGCCGCCTTCGCGCATGATCAGGTGCGTCCACACCTCCTCGCCCGGATAGTAGAACACGGTCCACGGGCCAGCGCGCCGCTGGGGATCGCGCGGAAAGTCACAAGCACCTCGCCGCCTGGCCGCACGTCGCCCTTGCTTGCCTCGATCACTCGCAGCTTGGCGAGATAGCCGGGCAGCTGCTCTCCCGTCTGCGGATCCTTGGTGATGCTGGTGCAGGTCACAGAGATGACGCGCACGAGCGCGACGAGATCGCTGTCCTCCATGAGCTCTTCGTCTGACAGGGGCGCCGGCAGGGCGAACGCTGGTAGCGCGAGAAAAGCGGTAAGGATGACGCCGCGGCAGCGCCAAGGGCAGGGCGGACAGGGATAAGATGCATGGGACCTCCTTTGGGGGCTCGCGAGTTTAACATGGCGAAATAGAGCCACGTCATGCCCGGACTTGATCCGGGCATCCACGCCGTGACGTCTCAGCGTATTTGGACGCCAATGGTATGGATTGCCACCCGGGTCCGGCTGCGCCGGCCCGGGCGCGGGCTCAAGTCAAGCCCGGCAATGACGAAAGAGGATAGGGAGGAGACGACAACGATGGTGAATATCTATCTCTTCATCGAGCTGCTGCATTCGGCCAACGCCATGGCGACGCTCGACACGATCAAGGCGCTGGAGCTCGCCAACTGCAAGTTCGCCAATGTGGTGATGCTGTCCGACGAGAAGCTGGTGGCCCAGCTCGACTGCAAGGACTCCACCGACGGCGACAAGGCGATCCTCAACAAGATCGCCAAGGTCGAGGGCGTGGTGCAGACCAACATCGTCGCCGTGGTCCGGCCGACGAAGGGGTAGAGCGACTGCGCCATGGGCGTCCATTTATCCCTCCCTTCAGGGGAGGGTGTACGCCTCGCATAGCGAGGCGGACGGGTGGGGTATGTGAATCGATCTCTTGCGGAGTGCCGCCCCACCCGCCGCGCCAGCCGACTTCGCTGCGCGAAGTTCGGGGCGCGCCTCCCTCCCCTCGCGGGGAGGGATAAGGTCAGTCGCGGTCGACGAGGCTCGTTACGCCGTCCATCTCCGCGCAATTGGCGCAGCAATAGATTGTGTCGCCGTGTTCCACACCGTGCCGACGATGCGGACCATGCATTTCGGACAGGTCGGGGCCATGGCCGCGATGGCGCATTCGAAGCTGTCGAACGTCGCCGTGCGACCGTCCATCGTGATGTCGAAGCTCTTGTCGTAGTCGTTGCCGCATTGCGCGCACGTGCCCATGCCGTCCTCCTTCCGGAGCGAACCCAGCCGCTGTGCGGCCGGGCTCTGCTGTCTCTAGCTCTTGTCGTCGTCACCGTGATCTTTGCCGTGGTCGTCGCCGTGCTCGGCGACCTTCTTGCCTCCCGGCGCGACCAGATACCATTCTTCGCCGAAGCCCTCGACGTCCTGCCCATTGGTGTCGCCGGGCGCCTTGTCCTTGACGAAGTAATAGAGGGGCCACCCGCCATAGGTGACCTGCATCGTGCCGTCTTTCCGCTCGATCGTCCCGAGCAGCTCGCTCTTCACCTTGTCGCCGCCGGTCGGCTCTCCGGTGGTGGTCAATGGCGGCCAGGCGACGGCGCATTTGTCGTAGCAGGCGCTGACGGCGTCCTTGCCGTCCTTGCCGCGTGTATCCGCCTTGAAGAGATAGAGGGACCGGCCCTCGGCGTCGGCGAGAAAGGCGTCGTACTTCCCACTGGACTTGACCTCGACTTTGGCCGCGTCAGCCATGGCCGGAAAGGCAAAGCAGATCGCTGCCGCTGCCAAGAGAGCTTTATGCGTGAAGTGAGACATCGTGATCCTCCGGTTCATTGGATTATCGGTTCTGGGCAGAACGCGGGAGCGAGCCCGGAAGTTCACTCGCTCTTTGATTGAAGGGCCGGCCTAATGCGCGGCCTCCCAGTTGTCGGCGGCGCGCGCGTCCACCTGCAGCGGCACTTTGAGCTTCAGCGCCGGCTCCGGCGCGCGCTCCATCACGCTCTGCGCGATCTCCATGGTCTTGTCGGCTTCGTCTTCCGGCGCCTCGAAGATCAGCTCGTCATGGACCTGCAGCAGCATGCGCGCGGAAAGTCCCGCCTCGTCGAGCGCGTCCGCCATGCGGATCATGGCGCGGCGGATGATGTCGGCCGCCGTCCCCTGGATCGGCGCGTTGATCGCCGCGCGCTCATAGTTTCCACGTAAGGATGGGTTCTTGGTGTTGATCTCCGGGTAGTGGACCTTGCGCCCGAACAGCGTCTTGACGTAGCCGGTGCGCCGCGCCTCCGCCTTCATCGCCTCCATGTAGTCCTTGATGCCGGGGAAGCGCTCGAAATAGGTCTTGATGTAGGTGGCGGCCTCGCCGCGCGGGATGCCGAGCTGCGCCGCCAAGCCGACCGCCGAGATACCGTAGATGATGCCGAAATTGATCGCCTTCGCCCGGCGTCTAATCCCCGGGTCCATGCCCGCGATGGGCACGCCGAACATCTCGCTCGCGGTCATGGCGTGAATGTCCAGCCCGTCGGCGAAGGCCTGGCGCAGCGTCGGCGTGTCCGCCATGTGCGCGAGTACGCGCAGCTCGATCTGGCTGTAATCCGCCGAGATCAGCTTCTTGCCCTTCTCGGCGACGAAGGCCTTGCGGATCGAGCGGCCTTCCTTGGTGCGCACGGGGATGTTCTGCAGGTTCGGCTCTTGGCTGGCGAGGCGCCCCGTGGTGGTCGAGGCCAGCACGTAGCGCGTATGCACGCGCCCCGTCTCCGCGTGGATGTAGGCGGGAAGCGCGTCCGTGTAAGTGCTCTTGAGCTTGGCGACCAGCCGCCAGTCGAGCACCTTGCGCGGCAGATCGTGGCCTTCCGCCGCGAGCTCCTCCAGCGCCGCCGCGTCCGTGCTCCAGGCGCCCGTCTTGGTGCGCCGCCCGCCGGGCAGGCTCATCTTGTCGAACAGGATCTCGCCGAGCTGTTTGGGGGAGCCGATATTGAACTCCTCGCCCGCGAGTTCCCGGATCTCGTCCTCGAGCCGGGCGATGGTCTGCGCGAAAGCGCCGGAGAGACTGGCGAGCGTTGAGCGCTCCACCTTGACCCCGGCGCGTTCCATGCTCGCGAGCACGCTCTGCAACGGCCGCTCCAGCGTCTCGTAGACCGTGGTGACGGACTCGGCGGCGAGCCGCGGCTTGAGCACCATCCAGAGGCGAAGCGCGATGTCCACCTCCTCGCCCGCATATTCGGCGGCGCGCTCGACCGCGACACGATCGAAGCCCACCGCCGCCTTGCCGGTGCCCATCACCTCTTTCTCGGTCAGGCAGGTATAGCCGAGCAGCGAGCCTGCGAGCTTCGGCGGCAAATGCTCCGCGCGTCCGGCGTCCAACGCATAGGACATGAGGCAGGGATCGTCGATGGCCATGAGCTGAATGCCGTAGCGGGCGAGCGCCACCATGTCGGGCTTGGCGTTCGACACGATCTTGAGCACCGCCTCGTCCTCGAGGATCGGCTTCAAGAGATCGAGCGCCTCGCGCAACGGAATCTGCGCCACCACCGTCTCGCCGCCGAGACCGAGCTCGTCGCCCGCGCTATGTCCGAGCGGCACATAGGCCGCGTGTCCGGGAATGAGCGCCAGCGCCACGCCGGCGATCTCGCCGGTCATGGGATCGGCCGCGCTGAGCTTCGCCCGGAAGGCGAAATGGCCTTGGAAGCGCGCCGCCTCCAGCAAGTCGGCAAGGCGTTCCGTCTCGGTCACCGTCTCGTAATTGGCGCGGTCGAATGGAACGTCCTCGAGCCTGCCGGCGCGCTCGATGGCGAGTTCCGCCGGCGAGCCGCCTTGCACGGGCGTGTCGCGGGCGGGACCCGCCTCGCCGCGCGGGCTCTTGCGTAAGGGATGGTCGTAATCGTCTTTTTTCTTGCGCGGCGTGGTAGACGGCTTCGCCTCGCCTTCGGGTAGCTCGGCGCCCAGGCCTTCCGCCACCCGCCGCAGCAGCGTGGAGAATTCCATGTGCCGCATGAAGGCGGTGAGCACGTTCGGGTCGGGCACGTGGACGGCGGTTTCGGCCAAAGGCACGTCCAGCGGCGTCTCGCAATCGAGTGTGACCAGCGTCCGCGACAGGCGCGCCTGCTCGGCGAAGGCGATCAGGTTCTCGCGGCGCTTCTGCTGCTTGATCTCCGCCGCGCGCATGAGCAGCGTTTCGAGATCGCCATATTCGTTGATCAGGAGCGCAGCGGTCTTGACGCCGATGCCCGGCACGCCCGGCACGTTGTCGGAGGTGTCGCCGATCAGCGCCTGCACCTCGATGACCTTCGAGGGCGGCACGCCGAACTTCTCGACCACCTCCGCCTCGCCGATCACCTTGTTCTTCATGGTGTCGTACATGCGAATGCCGGGGCGGACGAGCTGCATCAAGTCCTTGTCGGAGGAGACAATGGTTACGTCGGCGCCGGCCTCCCGGGCCTGAAGCGCGTAGGTGGCGATCAGGTCGTCGGCCTCGTATCCCCGCTTCTCGATGCAGGCGACGTTGAAGGCGTGCACGGCGTCGCGGATCAGCGGGAATTGAGGGATGAGGTCCTCCGGGGCCTCCGAGCGGTTCGCCTTGTAGTCTGAGAACAGATCGTTGCGAAACGTGTGCTCGGACAGGTCGAAGATGGCGGCCAGATGCGTCGGCGGGTCGAGCTCGCCCGTCTCTCGGAGCAGCTTCCACAGCATGCCGCAAAAGCCGTGGACGGCGCCGACGGGGAGCCCGTCAGAGGGGCGCGTCAGCGGCGGCAGCGCGTGATAGGCGCGGAAAATGTAGCCGGAGGCGTCAATCAGGTAGACGTGGTCGCCTTTCGCAACCGGCTTTCCGGCAGCGGATTGGGTGGTCTTTTTGCTTGTCATGATGCGGGGAATATAGGGACTGCGATCCGACCAGTCAGCAGGCTACTTATCCCTCCCCGAGAGGGGAGGGTGGACGCCTCGCATTTGGCGAGGCGGCCGGGTGGGGCGACAACGTAGGATAATGTTCGGTACGACCGACAAAAAAGCTCGCGCTCTGCGCAAGAGGATGACCCATCAGGAAGTTTATTCGTCGCGGAGACTTCTCACAGCTGCCGGAGCTGCTCCTTGATTCTCTCGAGTTGGTTTAGGCCCTTATCTAGGTCGGCTCTAATTTGATCTAGATCGCCCTGATCTCCCCAAGAGCCTCTGCTAACTGTTCCGTTCCTGCAGACGCATCACTCCGTGAAAGCAGTTTATCCAATTTGCTGTCTAGAACTTGGTTGGCGCGGTTCACTCCTCGATAGGTCGGGCTGTAAAACATCACGATGATAAGAAGGACAAGGATGATGATGTCGAGCACGAACATGGTTTCCACGCTCCCCTACGTCGGGTACCAGAGCCCTATCGTATCCTGAGATTCTGGAACGACGAAGTCGATCAAGGGGTGGTCATTGAGACGATACTATCGGCGCTATCCGAACCGCCTCGCCCCACCCGTCCCGTCCCGTCCAAGGGACGGGACGAGCCACCCTCCCCTCGCGGGGAGGGATAAGACCTAGCGGGTCTTGGCCAGCTCGGGTTTCGGCTGCGCGGGGCTGCCTGGCTGCTGATTGCTGCTGCCCGGCGCAAACGCCTTGTCGGTGCCGCCGAAAGTCTTCTCGATATAGTCGGTGAAATACTTGTCGAGGAAGGGGAAGGCCCGGGCGAAGCGCGTGAAGTCCTTCTGGGCGATGAACAGCAGAAGCCCGTCTTCCAGCGCCTCCACGAGGCCGGTGCGGAGCTCGGACTTGACCAGCACCCGCTCGCCGAAATGCTCGCCGGGGCCGAACACTTTCTCGAAATGCTCGCTCGTGTCGGGATTGTCGATGGTGAGCTTGAAGGCACCGTTGATCACCGTATAGAAGCCGTCGATCAGCATGCCCGGTTCGAACACCCTGTCGCCCTTCCAGAAATGGATGTAGCGCGTCGCCGGCGGCAGCATCCTGAGCTGCACCAGATTGGGCGGCATGACCGAGTTAAGCAGCCAGTTGATGCCCACCCGGAATTTCGCGGCAAAACCCGGCAGGAACGACAGATAGAAGCCGCGCCACAGAAGCCAGGCCAGCACGCCGGACAGCTTGAAACCGTAAACGTCGGCCACGGCCTTGCTCATGCCGAGAGAGGCGAGCGAGCCCTTGGACGTGTAGGCGAACGGCTTGAGCTTTTGGTCCTTGAAGCTGGCCATGATGTTGGCCGCGAGCTGATAGCCCTCGCGCACGGCGAACTGCGCTGTCTGCGTGGCGTAGTCGACCGGATCTTCTTGCGGATTGTCGTTGAGCGGGATGAGCGCCGCGTCGCCGAGCGCCCAGACATGCTCCTGACCCGGCACGCGCATGAAGCGGTCCGTCACGATGCGGCCCCAATGAAGATCGAGCCCGAGCATCTGCACGAGCGGATGGGGGCCGTTGCCGATGGTCGCCACGACCGTCGAGGCGTGAGGATGGCGCCATTGGTCAGCGCGACGCCGGTGGACGTGGCCGACTTCGTGCCGACGCCCGTCAGCACCTCGATGCCTTGATTCCGCAGCTGCTGTGTCGCGTAGGTGGCGAGGTCGGCGGGGAAGGTGGGCAGGATGCGCGGCGCATACTCGATGAGATACATGCGGATCTCATCGACCGAGATGTTGTGATAATAGGGCAGGGCGCGCCGGATCAGCTCGCGCATTTCCGCCACGGTCTCCACGCCGGAGAAGCCCGCGCCCACCACGATGAAGGTCAGCAGCTGCTCCTTCACCGCGCGCTCCGTGGTGACGTCGGCGGTTTCCAGGCAACCGATCACATGGGTGCGCAGCATGTGCGCGTCCGTCAGGTCCTTCATGGTCAGCGCGTGATCGGCCATGCCGGGAATGCGTCCGAGGTCCACGCCCGTCCCGAGCGCCAGCACGACCTCGTCATAGGCGAGCTCCACGGGAGTCATCCGTGAGCCCTGCATGACGATCGCCTTCTTCTTCTCGAAGTCGATGCCCATGACGCGCGCCTGGCGCACCTGCACGCGTGTCAGGAGCTGCCGCAGCGGCACCACCGCGTCGGAAGAGTTGATGCTGCCGGAGGCCACTTCGGCCAGGAGGGGCTGGAAGACAAAGTAGTTGTTGTTGTTGATGAGCTCGACCTCGACCATGCCGCGGCCGAGCTTCTCCAGAGACTTCGCGGCGAATACGCCGCCGAAGCCGCCGCCAAGGACGATGACCTTCTTTTTCTTGTCTGACTTTTCTTTGCCAGTCATAGGCTTGCCCAGCCTTTGCGTCGCTCGATCAAATACCTACGCCAATGCTCCAGCGCGTCAAGTCACGCCTGGCGCTCGTCAACCGCTTAGAGCCCGCGCGTGGCAAGGCGGTGAACCCGCGAAACGGCGCAGGGCTAAACGAGGATAAGGGAAGGATTAAGGTTGCCGGCGGAAGGGCTCAAGCCGTGGCCACCGCGCGCGCTCGGCCGGCGGCCGCAGCTTTGCCCAAGCGGGCCGCTTGAACAGGAAGCGGGCCGAAGTGTTCTTCACGAGCGCATGCAAGATGAGCGGGGTGATCACGCCCGCGGCCGTGACGATGAGCGCGACGGTGCCGAGATCGAGCTCCGGCGCGAATTTGAGCAACGCGGCGCGGGTGGCGGCCATCGGCAGGAAGAAGGCGAGATAGACCACGATCGAGTTCTCTCCCGCATAACGCAAGGGCAGCGCCCAAGAGCGCGCGGAGAGCAGGACCCCCGCCGCCACCACGGCGAGCGCGCCCAGGAAGCCCAGACCGAGATTGACCACGGGCAGCTCGGAATAACCGCCGAACACCATGACCGCTTCGAACAGGGCCCAGGAGGAAAGAAACAGCAGGGCCGCGCGCTGATTGGCGAACACGGTCTCGGCGAAGTCGAACACGTAAGGCGCGAGCACGTAGCCCGAGTAGAAATAGACGAAGCGGGCGCAGAACTCGTCGATCACGATCCAGCCCGTGTGGATGTCGGCGATCTGCACGAAGGCCGCCGCGAACCACAGCAGGACTTGCGGCACGTCGCGCATCAGCTTGGTCACCACGAAGAAGATCGGCAGCAGATAAATGAACCACAGCGTGCCGAACGGCTCGATAAAGGCGAGCGCGTAGCTTGCGCGACGCCGGCCCCAGCCCGCCTCAGCGGCGATACCCGGCGCCTTGAAGGCGAATTGGATGGTGACCCACAGCACGTAGAAATAGGCGAAGTGGACCACCTTGGTATCGAGATAGGCGCGCCAACGCCGGCCAATGACCCGGGCCAGGAACAGTCCCGAAATGAGAAAGAAATCGGGCATGCGGAACGGCTTGGCGAAGGCGACCAGCGCCCCCATCCAGCTCGCCTCGCCCGCGGCTGCTTCCACGCCAAGGTCGAATGCATCATCACCACCATGACGATGCAGAATCCCTTGGCGTAATCGACCCACGCCACCCGTTTCGGGTTCAATTCCATGGCTCGCGCAAATCTCCTCGGCCCGTCCCGCCGTGGGACGCCGAGAGCATGCGTTGCAAGGAGCGGGCTACGGCCACCACATTTTAGTTGACTAGGAAACAGAGCTGTAGAATATAGTTTCCTAAGAAACTAATTATGAGACGCGGCGATAGACGATGGCCAAAGACGCGGCGAACGGGTTGGAGGCGCATCTCGGCTATTGGCTGCGCTACGTATCGAACCATGTATCCCATGCCTTCGCCGCGAAGCTCGCCGGCCGCGGCGTCACGGTGGCGGAATGGGTGGTCCTGCGCCAGCTCTACGATGACGGCGCGGTGGCGCCGAGCTACCTTGCGGATCGGCTCGGCATGACACGCGGCGCGATCTCCAAGCTTGCCGAGCGCCTCGCCCTCAAATCGCTCATCGCCCGGAAGGACAGCCGAGGCGACCGTCGCTCCCACCTGCTCGAAATTACCAATGCCGGGCGGGCCCTGGTTCCGGAGCTCGCCGCCCTGGCAGATCGCAACGAGGAAGAGTTCTTCGGCCACCTCTCGCCGCGCGCGCGAAAGGAGATCGCCGACATAATGATGGAGATCGTACGGCGCGGAGCATTCCGCTCCGTGCCGGTCGACTAGCAGCGAACGGAGAAAGACGAATGGACGAGCGGGTGACGCAGGTGATTCAGGAGTGCGTACGGGGCTCCTACGAAGGGCGCATGGCCTTTCCGGAGGTGATCGGCATGTTGAGCGCGGCGGGAATCGAGCGCTATTACGCCGACCTTCAGCGCGCGGAGACGACATTCTACCTGCCGAGCGGCGAGTCCGGCATCGTCGGCTCGGAAAAGATCTCGGCGCGCCCGCCGGACGCCTTCGATCCCGCCGGAGTCGAGGCGGCGATCCGCGCCGCTCAGGCGAAGAGCATCGGCTACAAGGAATTCTGCGACCGCATCGCCGCAGCTGGCTGCGTCGGCTATCTCGTGTCTCTTCCAGGGCGCCGCGCGGTCTATCTCGGCCGAGGCGGCGACAGCTTCGTCGAACCGTTTCCTCCCGTGGCGCGTTGAAGGCGGCGTCGGGCTTCGCCGATGGTGCGTTGCCAAATCCCGGCCCTTTGACTACGTTCGGCCGCACCGGCACCCGTAGCTCAGCTGGATAGAGC
This sequence comes from Methyloceanibacter marginalis, assembly GCF_001723295.1. GTDB lineage: Bacteria > Pseudomonadota > Alphaproteobacteria > Rhizobiales > Methyloligellaceae > Methyloceanibacter > Methyloceanibacter marginalis. Next base: position 300 of record NZ_LPWD01000023.1, on the reverse strand, counting down.
GCTGCCCTCCGAAGGCAGAGGTCAGAGGTTCGAATCCTCTCGGGTGCGCCATAAATCAATGACTTAGCGGGCGGCGGGGTGAGGGGTCAGATGGTTCAATGAACCCTCTCACCTCCTGATCAATCCAGTAGCGTCTTATAACGGTGGCGCCAGTTGTGGGGCGCGCCACCGAAGCGGCCGCAAAGTTCCTCCACCATAGGCAGGTACTTGCCGGCCATCGCGCGTTCAAACTCACTTGGAATCGCCTTGCCGGTTGCCGCGGCGTTGACCGCACCGGCAAAGGCCATGTCCTGGACTTTC
>NZ_LPWD01000022.1 GCF_001723295.1 Methyloceanibacter marginalis | reverse complement strand
CCGCCGCCGCGACCGCGTCAGCGCGTCCACCTCTTCGGTGCGTCCGACATATCCCCGGCCTGTAGCAGCGCGGCCCCGCCGGGCAGGATGGCGTCGATGCCGCCCGCCTCCAAGAGCTCGGAAGGAGACCGGTAGCCGAAGGCGTAGGCGAAGGCGCTGTTGGTATAGATGAGTGCCGCGCTTCAGGATCCCGATCGCCGCCGGCATCGCCTCCAGCAGCACCTCCAGGCCCTCCGGCGCAAGCACGAGCGGGTCTTTGGCGTCGTCGGGCTTCGCGGTCTCCGCTTTGGCCTGTCCGTTCGTCTCGGGCACAGGGGAGGTCGCGCCGGGGCCGGGCAGAACGCGGCCTTCCAGCGCGCGCGCGATATGCTCAAGCGCCTCGCGGTCTCCCTCTTCGATGCGCCGTTGCAGTCTGAGGTCGGCCATGATTGGCCCCACTGACATACTTAAAGAGCCCGTCCTTGCGCCTTTGAGCGCTGGGGTCCGGCTCGGCCACGTGACACGCCCTCTTGGGGCGCTTACTCGACTCGACCACTAAATTTAGGCGAATTCGATGGGATGCATAGGCCGAAAGCAAGAATTTCGTCCACAAGCGAAAAAGCCGCGCTCTTAGGCACTGTGCCTCTTGAAGTGCCGCATCGCACCATTTATATTGCAGTGCAACAAAAAGCGGCGGCCCAACGTCCCCAAAGGGTGAATCCGCATTCAGTCCTATCAGGCGAATTGAGGAGCTCAACGAAGAGGTGCCACAATGACCGAGACATCCCCCATTCCCGAGACCCCGCAGGAAGTGGTCGACAAGGCCGAGGAGACGTTCAAGAGCGCTGCCAGGGAATTCGAGGCGCTCAAGCTCGACACCACCGTGCCCGAGAGCGTTCGCGCGCTCGCCGAGAAGACGGTGAACCAGACCCGCGAAGCCTATGAGCGCGGCAAGGAAGCTCTGGAAGAGTCCATCGATGCGCTGGAGCGTTCGTTCGACGCTGCGGGGCAGGGCGCGACCGCCTTCAACCGCAAGCTCATCGACATCGCGCAGCGCAATCTGAACTCCGGCTTCGATCTCGCCAAGAGCCTGGCCGGCGCCAAGAACTTCGCCGAGATCGTCGAGCTTCAGTCCGCCTTCATCCGCAGCCAGTTCGACGTGTTTGCGAGCCAGGCGGGCGAGATCCGGGCGCTGACCACCAAGATCGCCGCCGACACGTCGGAGCCGATCAAGGATCAGATGTCGCGTTCCTTCGAGGTCGTCCGCAAGGCGTCTTGAGGCGAGCAGTTTGAAGAGCGAGTTGCGTGAGGCCGTGCGCCAAGCTGCGCGCGCCCTGAAGTCAGTTGCGTCAAGTCAGTTGCGTCCGCAGCGTAAAGAGTAAGGTGCGTTTATTGCGAGGCCCGGGCCATTCCCGGGCCTTTTGTTTTGGCGGGCGGACTTGATTTTTGGACGCGCCCGTGAAATCAGCGGTGCCTCCGGCCCGGCCGCGCCGGTCCGCTTGCAACGGGTCGTGCCTGCCCTTAGTTTCCCGGCATGAGGCTCAACATCGGGCCGCAGTGCCGCTGTAGCTCAGTTGGTTAGAGCGCTTGATTGTGGATCAAGAGGTCACTGGTTCGAATCCAGTCAGCGGTACCAATCGTTGCGCTTTGTTTCTAATGCCGTGCAGCAGGTTTACCCCAACCGCTTCCGGTTTTCCCCGTCATACGCTCGTAACTTGATCTCGTGCGCCTCCGCCCGATAAACAGGCGGACGTCGATGTGATTCACGCATCGAGGTTCTGAAGCGTTCGATGGCGGATGCCCGCGCAAATCATCCGCCTGACGCGCCCCGCAACGACGAAGGAGCCCCCTATGTTGAGGTCTTTCCTAGCCAGATCCTGTGCCGTCGCCCTGTTGGGCCTCGCCGCGGCCGGTCCGGCTGCCGCTCAGTCCAATATTCGTGGCGATGCGACCGGCCCCACGACCGCGCCGGGATTCAGCCATCCCGAGCAGTACATGCACCTGACGCCGGTCAAGCCGGCGCCGAACATGTATCCGGTCATCCAGCACCCCGACCTGGAGAAGAACGCAGCCGACAAGCTCGCCGCGCTCGCCGAGAAGACCGGCAAGAAGCCCAACATTTTGATCTTCCTGTTGGACGACGTCGGCTGGATGGACCCGGGCTTTAACGGCGGCGGCGTTTCCGTCGGCAATGCCACGCCGGAGATGGACAAGGTCGCCGCGGAGGGCCTGATCCTCACGAGCGCCTATTCCACACCGTCGTGCTCGCCGACCCGTGCCACCATCCACACCGGCCAGAACCCGCTGCATCACGGCATCCTTCGGCCGCCGATGTACGGCGAGCCGGGCGGCCTCGACGGCGCCCTCACCATGCCGGATCTGTTGAAGAAAGAGGGCTACATCACGCAAGGCGTCGGTAAATGGCACATGGGCGAGAACCAGGGGTCGCTGCCGCAGAATGTCGGCTACGACGACTATGTGGCTTCCTCGGCGTCTCCGACATGTACACCGAATGGCGCGACATCTATTTCAATCCCGAGGTCGCCTTGTCTCCTGAACGCTTCAAGATGATGCAGGAGGACAACTTCAATCATTACGAGGTGCACTGCACGCCGGCCGACACGCAGAAATGCGAGAACGGTAAGCTCATCGACCTCGACTACATCAAGGACCTCGACAAGCATTGGCTCGAGACGAGCCTCGCCTTCCTTGACAAGATGAAGGGCGGCACCAAACCGTTCTATCTCTACCACGCCACGCGCGGCTGCCACTTCGACAACTATCCGTCGGACGAGTGGGCCGGCAAGTCCATGGCGCGCACCGTCTACAGCGACTGCCTGGTGCACATGGATTATGTCTTCGGACAGCTCATGAAGAAGCTCGAGGACATCGGCGAGGCGGAGAACACGCTTGTCATCTTCACCTCCGACAATGGACCGGAGTGCGAGATCCCGCCGAGCGGGCGCACGCCGTTCCGCGGCTGCAAGGGCTCGAGCTGGGAAGGCGGCGTGCGCGTGCCGACCTTCGTCTATTGGAAGGGCATGATCGCGCCGCGCAAATCCGACCAGCTGTTCGATCTCGCCGACATCTTGCCGACGGCGCTTTCGCTGGCGGGCTATCCCGGCGCCAAGCTCGCCGAGCTGTTCCCGAAGAAGACCTATATCGACGGCGTCGATCAGACGCCATTCCTGGTCGCCGACGACGGCCTGTCGACCCGGCGCAGCCGCATCTACACCCTGAACCAGTACTACGCGGCGATCCGCATCGATGAGTTCAAGGGTGTGGTCACCGGCGAGATCGAGGACGGCATCGTCCAGAAGGGCAATATTGGCGGCTTCTCCGGCTCGATCTTCACGGACACGGGAGGCGGTGTCGTCTTCAATCTCTACACGAACCCGCAAGAGGACGTCTCGATCGGCATCCGCCACATTCCCATGGCCGTGCCGCTCGGTGCCGCTGCGGGAGATTACATGAAGGTGCTCTTCGAGTACCCGCCTCAGTTCAAGGTGGGCTTCTTGTCGAACAACCCGCCGCTCTACGACGTCATCCCGGAGGGCGAGATGGCGATCAAGGCGTGGCTCAAGAAGCACGGCTTCGGGCGCTTCCAACCTTAAGACTCGGAAGCCACTCTTTATCGGCGAGGGCGTCCCTTCGGGGGCGCCCTTTTTCTTGGCTGGGCCTGTGTGGCGCGCGCGCAACAAGCCGGGGGAATTGTCATTGGCAACGCGCACAGAGTTGCGCCCCCGGACTTAAAGCCCACTATTCTGCGGGCCAAGAGGGGTAGGGCGCGTCATGAAGTGCAAGTTCTGGATGGCTTTGCTCGGCCTGGCTGTTACGGCTCCCTTGCAGCCGGCGCCTGCGTTTGCCGAGGGATTGCCGCCCGGGCCCGAAACGCCGGGCTCGGCCTGGACCTTCGACGGCGGCCTCTATGCCTGGGCGCTGTGGGTCGAGGGCGACGTCACCGCCCGCGGCGAGAAGTTCAACGTCTATGCCGACCCGATCGATTTGATCGAGGCGCTCGACGGCCCCATCGTCATGGCCAACTTCGAGGCGACGCGCGGCCGCTTCTCCTTCTTCGCCGACGTCATCTACGCCAAGTTCGCCATGGAGTCTGACTTCGTCGGCGAGGCGGAGCCAATTCCCGCCCTGAAGCTGACCGGCAATGGGCGCATCGGCGCCGACTACACCTTCGGCGTTTACCAGGCCGATGCGTTCTATCAAGTCGCCGACTTCGCCGGCCCGAACGGCGGTAGGACAAGCTTCGAACTCGGCGCCGGCGCCCGCTATATCGAGCAGGAGATCGACATCACCGCCGCGATCGACGTGAACGCCAGGATTCAGCTTGGGCGGCTGGCCGACCGCCTCAGAAACCGCATCAACCGCATCGAGAACCAGGAAGAGCGCCTTGAGGCGCTGGCCCAATTCAATGCTTTGCGCACGCAGCTCCTGGAAGACCGGATCGTCCGCGCCAAGAACAAGGGGCTCAACCGGCGCGTGGCGCGGCTGGAGAAGACCCTCGAAAGAATCGACAACCGCGGCGAGGCCATCGCCGCGCTCGAGGCGCTCGACAAACTGCGCCTCGGTCTCCTTCAGCGCGCGCTCAACCTCAACAACAGCGACTTCAACAAGAACTTCGCCTTTGTCGACACCGGCAACATGAGCTGGGTGGATCCCGTGATCGCCTTGCGCATGACGCACGATCTCGGCAACGGCCGCTCCGTCACCGCCATGGGCGACTTCGGTGGCTTCAATGTGGAGGACGGGCTGAGCTGGCAGGCGGTGCTCGCCTACAATTACGATGGCACGCTGTTCGGCTACGAGACCACGACGACGCTCGGCTACAAGGCGCTGTGGCTGGACTTCGAGGAAGACACCAGCAAGGGCGCACGCGGCATCGACGCCGTGCTGCATGGGCCGATCGCCGAGCTGTCCTTCCGCTGGTAGGCGCGACTCCGAGCACGCCGCTACACCCCTGACAAAGTTGTCGGCGCTCGGTCCGCGGATCGTTTTCCACGCCGTGCGGAACGGTGACGAGCGTCTTTGAGCGCGGCGTGCTAGGCTGCGTGGGTCGAACCGCCGGGCTAAAGAAGCGGTCGATAAAACGCAAGGGAGGATGGAACCATGAAGACAGCAACCACCATAGCGATTTGCGCCGTCGCGGCGTTCTTCACCACCGCTAGCTTCGACACACCGGCCGAGGCGAAGAAATTCAAGCCGGCACATGTCGGGAAAAATGTCGGCAAGTCGGTCGGCAGAGCGGCGCGGAACACGGGCCGGACGATCGGCAACGCCGCACGCTGGGGCGGCAATGCGCTCTGGGTCGGAACCGGCGTAGGCTGGGGTCACGCCAGGGTGACCAACAACTGCACCTATTACTACAACCGCTATAAAGAGACCCGCGCCGCGAAGTGGAAGAACCAATACAACGCTTGCATCCGGTAAGTTCGAAAGCTGGTCAGCCCCGGCAGAGACGCACGAGCGCGCTTCTGTCGAGCACCTGAATGCGCGCGTAGCGGTGGTCGATGAGGCCCAGTTCGACGAAGCGCCGCAAGATTCGCTTGAGTGTGGGGAGCGACACCGCCGTCATGTTTGCGAGTTCGGCCTGCGAAAGCGGGATCCAGCCCTCCTGGTCGCCGCGCATCTTCGCCTCGAGGACAAGCCGGTCGGCGACGCGCTTCTCCGTGGAAGGAATGGCGAGATTTGAAATGATGTCGAACGCCATGCGGAAGTTCTGGTAGGTCAGGGCATAGAAATCGGCGTAAAGCCGAGGGTCATCTCGCACGAGCCGGACCAATTCAGGACTGGGAAGCTGCACCATGAGCGTGGGCTCGGCGGCGTGAACCGAGACCAGGCGCGGCCCTTGTGAAAACAGGGCAAGATCCCCGAGCCAGAATCCCGCGCCGGCGCGATGGGCTGTGTAGTCCTCGCCGTCCGCCCGGGGAATGGAAATGTTCAGCGACCCCGAAATCAGGCCGAACATGCCATTGGGCCGGTCGCCGGCCAGATAGATGCGATCGCCCTTGGTGAAGCTGCGGAGCTTGGCGATGGTGCCGAGGCGGGCTCGGGTTTCCGCCGAACGCTCGGCAAACCACCCCTGGGTTGCCAGCATATCCAAAGCGCAACCCAGATCCATCGTCGGAGCGTCCATCAGCCCTCAATTCGGTCATCTGAGCGATTCCACAACGTGGTTGAAATATACCATGTGGAGTTGTCCCGAAAGGAAAAGTGGCCGTGCGCACGGCTCGGGACAAAAAAGAGGCGAACGCGGACCTGCTTCACGGCCCCCGAATCGCCGAATTGCGCACAAAGAGGAGGAGCGTCTCATGAACCTGCGAAACACGGGGCCGAGTTCGGTCGGCCTGATGGCGGTCGTGGCACTGTTCGTGCTCGCGACGGCCGGCCTGGCCTGGGCACAAGACACGGATACCAAGACCGATAAGCCGAACATCCTCGTCATCTGGGGCGACGATATCGGCCAGGGCAATATCAGCGCCTACACCAAGGGCCTGATGGGCTACAAGACGCCGAACATCGATCGCATCGCCAATGAAGGGATGATCTTCACCGACTATTACGGCGAGCAGAGCTGCACGGCGGGGCGTCGTTCCTTCATCACCGGACAGAGCGTGTTCCGCACCGGCCTCTCCAAAGTCGGGCTGCCGGGCGCCGACCTGGGCTTGCGCGCCGAGGATCCCACGATCGCCACGATGCTGAAGGCTCAGGGCTACGCCACCGGCCAGTTCGGCAAGAACCATCTCGGCGACAAGAACGAGTTCCTGCCGACCCTGCACGGCTTCGACGAGTTCTTCGGCAACCTCTATCACCTGAACGCCGAGGAAGAGCCGGAGAACGAGGACTATCCGAAAGACCCGGCCTTCAAAGCGAAGTTCGGTCCGCGCGGCGTCCTGCATAGCTGGGCCACCGAGGAGGACGACGAGACTGTCGATCCGCGCTTCGGCAAGGTCGGCAAGCAGAAGATCGATGATACCGGTCCGCTCACCAAGAAGCGGATGGAGACCGTCGACGACGAGACGGTCGCCGCGGCCATCGACTTCATCAAGAAGGCCAACGAGTCGGGCACGCCGTTCTTTGTCTGGTGGAGCGGCACGCATATGCATTTCCGCACCCACGTGGCGGACAAGGATCGCGGCATCTCCGGACAGGACGAGTATTCCGACGGCATGGTGCTGCATGACCGGCACGTCGGCGAGCTCCTGAAGGCGCTCGACGATCTCGCAATCGCCGATAACACCCTCGTGTTCTACTCGACCGACAACGGGCCGCATCAGAACACGTGGCCCGACGCCGGCACCACGCCGTTCCGCAGCGAGAAGAACACGAATTGGGAAGGCGCTTGGCGGGTGCCGGCCATGGTGCGCTGGCCCGGCAAGATCGAGGCAGGCACGGTGTCGAACGACATCATGCACCATATGGATTGGCTGCCGACCTTCGCCGCCGCGGCCGGCCAGACGGACGCAAGGAGAAAGCTTCTCGACGGCTACGAGGCAGGCGGGACCACTTACAAGGTCCATCTCGACGGCTACAACTTCCTGCCTCACCTGACGGGCAAGGAGGAAAAGGCGCCGCGCGACGAGGTGTTCTACTTCTCCGACGACGGCGACCTCATGGCGCTCCGCTATCACGACTGGAAGGTCGCGTTCATGGAGCAGCGAGCCGAAGGCACGCTCAAGATCTGGGCCAATCCCTTCACCGAGCTGCGGGTGCCCAAGATCTTCAACCTCCGCCGCGATCCCTATGAGCGCGCCGACATCACCTCCAACACCTATTACGATTGGATGCTGAGCCGGGCGTATATTTTGGTCCCGGCGCAAGCCTATGTCGGCAAGTTCCTGAAGACCTTCGAGAGCTATCCGCCCCGTCAGAAACCGGCCAGCTTCAGCGTCGGCGGACAGATGGAGGAATTGGAAAAGGCGCTCGGCAAGCTGCAGAGCGATCTTCAATAGGAAATTAAATAGGCCGGGCGGCTCAACCGCGCCCGGCCTATTATCTCGTCAGTCCACCGAGAGCTCGCGATGCCCAAGATGATCCGTCGCCTGATCGCGCTGGCCGCGATCCTTTTTGTCTCCACTGCGTCCGCACAAGAGCCCGATCCCCTGCCGTCCTGGAATGACGGCGCCTCCAAGCAAGCCATCGTTGATTTCGTGACCAAGGTGACCGAGCCCGAGAGCGCCGACTATGTGCCGATCAAGGACCGCGTCGCCACCTTCGACAATGACGGCACGCTGTGGCTCGAGCAGCCAATGTATACCCAACTCGCCTTTGCGCTTGACCGCGTGAAGCAATTGGCGCCCGAGCACCCGGAGTGGAAGGACACGCAGCCCTTCAAAGCCGTTCTCGAGGGGGACATGAAGGCCCTTGCCGCATCGGGAGAAAAAGGCATCGCCCAATTGGTGGCCGCGACCCATGCGGGCATGTCTCCGGCAGAGTTTCAGCAGATCGTCGGCGACTGGCTTGCCACCGCGAAGGACAAGCGCTTCGAGCGGGGCTACACCAAGCTCGTCTATCAGCCCATGCTCGAGCTGCTCGCCTATCTGCGTGACAAGGGCTTCACCACCTATATCGTCTCCGGCGGCGGTATCGAGTTCGTGCGCAACTTCTCGGAACCGGTCTACGGCATCCCGCCGGCGCAGGTCGTGGGCTCGAGCATCAAGACAAAATACGAGATTGTCGACGGGAAGCCGACGCTGATCCGTTTGCCCGAAGTGGATTTCATCGATGACAAGGACGGTAAGCCCGTCGGCATCAACCAGCATATCGGCCAGCGGCCCATCGCGGCGTTCGGCAACTCCGACGGCGACTATCAGATGTTGGATTGGACGACCGCGGGCGAGGGCGCGCGGCTCGGCCTGATCGTTCATCACACTGATGCGGAACGCGAATACGCCTACGACCGCGAGTCGACCTTCGGCCGCCTCGACAAGGCGCTTGACGACGCGCCTGCCAAAGGCTGGATCGTGGTCGATATGAAGAACGACTGGAAAGACGTGTTTCCCCCAGAAAACTAGCCCCCCACGGGAAATCGAGAGGAGGAGTAGCCAGATGCGTTTGCTCAAACATGGAACCGCTCTCGCGGTCGCTGGCCTGCTGGCCTGCGGTGGCATTGCCCACGCGCAGGACACCGACGCGCCGGCGGGCACGCAACCCGAGGCCTCGACGGACGCCAAGTCCGACAAGCCGAACATCCTGCTGATCGTCTCCGACGATACCGGCTGGGGCGATCTCGGGCCCTATCTCGGCGGCGAGGCGCGGGGCATGCAGACCCCGAACTTCGACCGGCTGGCGAAGGAAGGC
>NZ_LPWD01000021.1 GCF_001723295.1 Methyloceanibacter marginalis | reverse complement strand
TTCCGAGCGCCATGGTCAGCGTAAAAACCTTCGAGATGCTTTGGATCGAGAAGGATTCTGCCGCGTCGCCGGCCGATAGGAGCGCCCCGTCAACGGTGGCAATCGCGATGCCGAGCTTCTTCGGATCGACTTTGGCGAGTTCCGGAATGTATTCGGGAAGCCGTCCCTCCCCCAGACGCGGCCGCGCGTCGCGCAACATTGCGTCGATCAGGGTCTGAATGCGTCGCTGGTTCGAGGGCTTCAACACGTCATGCGCATCCGAAAGGATCGTTTGCCCTGACCAGGGCCTATTCGATAAACCGGATGATCTCGTCCGAAAACACATCCGGCGTGTCGTGTGGAATCCAATGCGATGCGTTTTCGACCTTTATAGACGGGCGTTCGGAATCTCCTGCGAAAGCCTAACGCCGTCCTCGATGGTTTGCCAGGGATCGTGAACGCCCCACAGACAAAGCGTCGGCGCCGTGATCTCGCCATGCCTCTCGGCAAGCATCGTCGTGTGATTGGTGTTGAGGGCGCTGGCATTCCGGATGATGGAGATCTTGCCCTCTTCGTCGCTGTAGGGTGCAACGATGCCGGCCTCGAACGCAGGCGTCAGCCGGTCCCGGTTGAACAGCCCCTCAGGCAGCCCGGAGGCCACGAAGTCGGCAACCTCCTTGGGCGACTTGCTGCGCCAATTCGGATTGCCGAGCGCGATCATGTCGTCGATCGGCCAGGAGTCGTAGGCCACCACGTTGGTCAGGACCAGCCGCGACACGCGTTCGGGATGTTCGATCGCCATGATCAGCGACACGCCGCCGCCGGTGTCATGACCGACGAAGGTCGCCTTGGCGATCCCGAGATGGTCCATCAGACGGATGATCATGCCGGTCTGCGCCAAGAGCGAACGGTCGAAGAAGTCCCGGCGGTCGGAATAGCCGTGCCCAAGAAAATCGGGAGCGATTACCCTGGCGTGCTCGGCAACCCGTGGAATCACCTCATTGTAGAGAAACGACCACGTCGGGATCCCGTGCAGCAGAATGACAGGATCTCCTTCGCCGCGTCCGTCCAAGCGACCTTCAGCGGCTTGTAGCTCAGCCCATCGAGCTCCGCCGTGTGCTGCCGTTGGCGAAACGCCTCATGCGAGAGAGGCGCCGTAGTCTTCGACATGTCGTCTCCCATCCAGAGCCGCCGGCTCTCAGTACTGCGCCGACTTCTCGGACACTTCCTGATACCAGATGCGCCGCGTGCCGATCTTCGCCCGCATTTTCCACGCCAAAGTCTTGGGTGTCTCGTCCAGCACCTTGAGGAGCTCGTCGATGCGGCTGCGGACAACCTCATGCTCTTCCTTCTTCATGGAAGGAAATTCACTCAGGTGAGCGGGGACGCGCTTAAGATTGGTCGTGAAGGTGTGATAGAAGCCCCAATCGCGGCGCATCATGTCGACGATATAATCCGTATCGATCGATTTAGGCCCGGACTGCTGATGCGAGAGCGGGTGCTCGAGCATCAGCACGATCGTGTCCTTGAAATCCTTGAGATTGATTTCGACGATCTGCATCTTCTCAAGCAGCAGATCGGTCGTGCAGATCGTCGGACTGTCGAGCTCGAGTCGGTTCTTGAACGGAATCCGGTGGCAGAAATAGAGTTCGTCCGCGAACACATCGACATTCAGGTTCGTGTCTTTGTGCAGATAGACGTGGCGCGAACCTTCCGAGGCCATGTAGACCCCCTCGTCCGGCACGTAGCCGCGCGCGGTCAGGAACTTGCGGATCGCCTGGTTCTGCTTCTTCTCCGCGCCAAAATCCACGTCGGTCAGGACCCGCTTGGTGTCCTCGAAGAGGTGCAGATTGTTGGGACATTGCAGGCGGTAGGCGATGGATCCGAGGATGCGCAGGCGTATGCCCTCCGCTTCTGCATCGCTGACCAGGGCAAGCGCCTCGTCGACAAACTCCAAATTCAGACCCGGATCGGTTGGCATCTGGTTCACACGCGCCTCCAGCGGCTTCGGTCGGGATGGAAGATACGAGCCTCCGGCCCAACGTTTTCAAAAAGCTGTCATTGCCGCACGAATGCGGAAAGCGAAGAACGCCGCAGGCCGGACGGGTGGAAGGGGGGTTAGTCCGACCGCCCCATCCGGCTTGCGGTACCCGATCATTCGATCGGGATCTCCTTGAACGCCAAGGTCACGTCGATGCCTTGGGAGCGCCTGATCATCTTCATGACGTAGTAGAACGCCAAGCCGATGACGAAAACGCCGACGACGATCGCGACCTGGGTCGGATCGTGACCCGCCGCGTTCGGATCGAAGAACAAGGTCCAGAAGTAGAACTGCGCCGCGAGGAAGCCGAGGAAGCAGCCCACCGTCATGATCGGCAGTCCGAACACGGTCTTGCCCGCCAGCGGCGACTTCTCGTAGAGCTCGGGCCGCTTGTACGGGAAGAACACGCCCGCAAGCAGCACCACCGACCACGCCAGCACGGCCGCCTCGATGAGGATCACGATCTTGGAGAACCAAGGCGTGAACACGAACAAGGCCATGCAGATCAAGTTGAAGATCGTGGTCACGGTGATCGCAACCAACGGCGTGTGGTAGGTTTCCGAGATCTTGGCGAGCGGAGCCGGCGCGACACGGTCAAACGACCAGGCCACGACCGCCCGAACGCCGAAGGTGTGCATCGCCGGGATCCACATCCACATCCACAGTGCGAGGCCAAGCGATGTCAGCACGGTGATCAGCGGCGACTGAGTGAGGATGCCCGTCAACAAGGCCACCGACGGGTCGGTCGGTGTCGTGATCCCGGTCCCGAGCACCGCGTTGTAGACGGCAGTGCCGAGGAACTCGAAGCCGAACACCTTGTAGGCCAGCCAAACCGTAGCAATCCAAACGACGGTGGCAATCAGCACGGCGCCGAGCATGGCGACGGTCTGGGACTTGCCGACCGATTTGATCTCGCCGCCGATCGCGATCGAGAACGCCGCGCCCACCAAAGGCAGGAACGGCCAGTTCGAGACCAGGATGGTCTGCCAGACGGTGGGATCACCGCCGCCCCAGCCGTTCTCCTTGCCGCTGGCAATGATCGCGTTGTAGGCATCGGGGACATTCAGCGCCGGGCCAACCAAAGCATTCAAGTGGCTGACGAAATCTTCCCGGGTGTACATCGCCAGCGTGATGAGCAGGAAGGCCGAGCTGGCCATCGCAAGCACGAAGACCCATTTGTTGATCGTGAGGTAGAAGCGCATCCCGTAGGAAAGAATGACCTGGGAAAGCACCAGGATCGCCGCGCCGATCAGGAAGGTCGCCCATGGCTCAAGCATGGTCTCCGATATGGCGAGGAAGGTTTCATTGCCCGTCAGCAGGTTCAACGCCGCAAACATCGGCGCCAACGCCAAAGTCACGATCCAGTAGGCGGCAATCGCGCAGTAGAAGAGCCATGCCGTGATCTCGACAAGGCTCATCGTCAGCGCCAATGCCGGCGGCAGGATACGAGATCCGAAAACGTAGATGCCGCCGGACCGCGGCAGCGTGATCGTCCAGGTGATAAAGCCGAAGGCGATAAGCGCCATGGCAAAGCCCGCAAGAACACAACCCCAAATCAGGTCGCCTTGCGGGTAGAAGGCCGGACCATAATAAAGCATCGAGCCCACGCCGAGGCCGATGCTCACCACGCCCAGATTGTAGATAAACGTGTCAGTTCCGCTTGCCGTCCGGATCAATCCGGACGCTTTGCGGAGGAATATTCGTTTGTCGCCTCCAGCGTCAGTAACTGACATTGCTCCCTCCAGTTTTTGATTGTTTCTTCCCGGTAAAGCGCTCGGTTTATCCTTGCGTCAGGTTTGTTTGGGCAATCTTGCCGTCTTCCAAAATGATCATGGCGCCCTGCAAAATCCCTTCGGGATAGACGCTGCCGGGATTGATGCAGACCGTCTCGCCGATATTGATCTTCGCGCGCCCCTCATGGATGTGCCCGTGAAGACCAAGCAACGGCTGATGCTCTTTGATGATGTCGTTCAGGGTCTCGCAGCCGGCATGGATCTGAGCCGGCAGACCCATCTCGTAGACGACCTGCATATTGTCATCGAGTTTTGGGCAGGCATCGAGCGCGGTCCCGTGAGGAGGCACGTGAACGTTGAAGATGCACCGGCTCATGTCGCGAACTTGCGGCAGCAGCTCGGCAAACCGCTCGACATACTGCGCCTCGGAGTATTCGCGCTCCGTATCCCACGGCGTGGGCGTCGAGCCCCCGCAGAACAGCATCTGATAACCGCCCTTGAAGTCGCAGACCCGCATCTCGTTGAAATCGACATGCGCCGCCTGGGTGAGGATCTCGTCGATCTCCCAGAAGTCGTCATTGCCGGGCAAGGCTACGAACGGGATCTCGGTACCCTTCAGCTTCTCTTCAGCGAAGGCGGCCCATTCGTGTACGCGCTCCAGGACGAGACGCTTGAAGAGCTCCTCTTGCGCCGTCGGATCCGACTTCAGCCGCTGATACTCGGCCTCGGAGATGACGGCCGGATAGAAGCCCATATTTCCTTGGCGCTTGACGAAGTCGTCGAGTTCGCCCTGGCCGGTTATGCGCACCGACTCGCCGTGCTGAAAAGCAAGATAAGAACCGTCCTGCTGCTCGGCGATTGGAATGACCGCTTTCCCGGTCAGATCCCCGCCGAGAACCAGGACGTCCGCGCCGTAGAACTTGGCGCTGTTCACGAATTTCTTGAAACAGACATTCGAGCCGTGGAGGTCGGAGGCGAAGAAGATCTTCACCTGGCCATCGCCCGACTTATTCTTCTTCTTCCAAAACACCCAGCATCCTCCCGCGCTCAGAACTTCGTGAGGTAGTGGTCGACTTCCCACTGCGAGATCGATTGGTGATACGACCACCATTCGGCCTTCTTCAGATCGATATAGGATTTGAACAGAGCATCCCCCATCACCCGGCGTCCGAGATCGTCCTTCTCGAAGGCGGTGATCGCGTCCAGCAAGGTTTGCGGCAACTGGCTGATGCCCCGGCTGGCAAGCTCTTGATCGCTGAGCTCGTACATATTCAGCAGCTGCGGATCGCCCGGATCCAAATCCTGCTCGATACCGTCGAGACCGGCGGCAAGGAACATCGCCGCAGCCAGATATGGATTGGTACACGGATCGACGGCGCGACATTCCCAGCGCGCGCTGGACAGATTCTCGTGCGCGGCGGAGTTTTGCTGCCCCTCGATATGCGGTCTCAGCATCGGCACACGGAACATGTGCGTGCGGTTGTTGCCGCCATAAGAGATGAAGATCGGCGCCCAGGTATAGCCGGTCATCGATCCGGTCTTAATCAGCCTCTTGTAGGAATTGACCGTCGGGCAGCTCACCGCGACGATCGCGGCGGCATGCTTTTTCAGCCCGCCAAGGAACTGATAGGCGCGCTTGGAAAGGCCGCAGCCGCGCGTATCCGACGCATCGCCCGAGATGTTCTCTCCCGTCTTCGCGTCGGCCAAGGACATGTTGAAATGCGCGCCTGAGCCGGTGCGGTCCGCGTAGGGCTTGGCCATCATGGTCGCTTCCCAGCCATACTTGCGGGCAAGCTCCTTCATCATCAGGCGCCAGACCACGAAGCGGTCGGCCATCGTCATGGCGTCGGCATAGGTAAAATCGAACTCGAACTGGCCGTTGGCGTCTTCGTGATCGAACGAATGCACCTTCCAGCCGAGCTGATTCATCGACGACACGACATCGTTCAGAAATTCCATGTTGATGAGCGTGAGCGAGACGTCGTAGGCGGCCTTTGAAATGTTGTCGCGCGGATCGTTCGGCGCGATGCCGTTCGGTGCCGACGGATCCAGCCGGACGATATAGGTCTCGCATTCAATGCCGAGATTGAGCTTGAGCCCCAGCTTGGCGGCGCGATCGATCTGCTTTGCCAGCGCCGAACGCGAGCACATCTCGTAGGCCTGCTCGTGATACATGAGCTGACCGGGCACGATGGCGACGTTCGGGCGCCAAGGCAGTTGCATGACCCGGTCCGGGTCGGGAAGCACGGCCAGTTCGTCGTCATGAGGCCCCTGCCCCAAGCCGTCCAGCGCGGCGCCCGTGAACAGCTCCGATCCGCGCATCATGCGGTCGAAATGATCGATCGGCACCGTCTTGGTCTTGGGAATGCCGTGCACATCCACGTAGAACGGCATGACGTATTCGACACCCTTCTCGATGAGGGTGTTCATGGTTTCTCTGCGGGGCGGGGAGTTGCTCGCAGAAGCCTCGATCTGCGCACCGGTCTTCAGTTCGTTCATTACAAGTCTCCCCTCCCTATGGACCTTCACGCGCTCGGCGTCCGGTCTCTGTGTTCTTGCACTCCAGGCCGAGCTTCTCCGGCGGCAGATGGCCGGCTCCCGTCACCGCGACATCTCGCCACTGTGATCACATCTAATTAAACAGTCAATTAGTTTTCTCGAATGCCCGATCTGATATCCGCAAGACGCATGTGCGATTCTCGCAGATCACATCACGACGATGCGCATGCCGGCCAAACAGCCGAGCGCGAATGTCTTGCGAAAAGAATTGAGTCTTGGGCTTAGCGCCGCCGGCTCTTCATGCGCTGCTTGCCGGAATATTCCAGCATCACCCACACGCGGGCATGCAGATCGCGAACGGCCATGTCGAGATCGAAATCGGAGAGAATGACCGAGCGCACCATGCAGCCGTCGAGATAGGTGGATATGAACTGGCCCATGCGGAGCGGATCGACCGCCTTGAAGATCCCGCGATCGATGCCCTGGCGAATGATCTTCGACAGCATCTTCCGCTCCTCATCGTAGAACCTCTCAATGGATTCTGCGATTTCCGGATTGCCTTCGTGCGAACCTCGAAAGTCGAGAGCGATTTTTACGAAGCGATGGATCTCCGCGTACTTGCTCACGTGGTTCTCGAGCCAGGCTGTGAGAATGGCCGCGGGATCCGCGTTCTTGTCATCGAGAGCACGGACATTTTCGAACGCGTTGCCAACCGCGTGCTCGATGGTGGCTCTAAAGAGATCCGTCTTGCTGTCGAAATAATAGTAGATGAGCGCTGTGTTGACGCCCAGCGCTTTGGCGATGTCCTTGATCGTGACCGACGCGAAATTGCGCTCGGCGAAAAGATCAAGCGAAGCAGCTAGGAACTTGTCGACGCGGTCATTCCCATGACCGCCGTTACGGCCTCGCGCTTCCTTCTTCAAAACAGGACTGCGCGCCCGACGCACGGTCTTGGCTGGTTGCTTCATCTTGCTCCGCAGGCTTACCGACATTCGCTCGTCCGATCTCCGCGGCGGTCAACGCTATACACGCGGATCACCTTCCAACTCGAAGACAATTTTCATGGAAGTCCGCGTCGCAGTAACGCCGAGCGACCAACCCAGGAACGGAAAACGAAAGGAGGATCGCTGTCACGTACTTGCATTAGCGGCCCAGTTAAGGCAACAATCTTTTGCTAATTAATTGACTAATTAATTTGGGAGGTGGGGATGCAGCGAGCCCTCAGCAACCGTCTGGAGGCAAATAAGCTGGCCTTCGAGCGATTGACCGAGGCGGAGCCCGTTCTCATCGATATTCGCCGGGCGGGCGAGGTCGTTCCGGGCTTTTCCGCCAATATGATTCTCACCTCCGGAGCCCCCACGCCCTGGCCGGACTATACCGGCGGTCAGCGCGAAGGGATCATCGGCGGCGCGCTGTTCGAGGATCTCGCCGAGGACAGAGACGAGGCGATCGCGAAGCTCGATGCGGGAGAGATCAAGGTCGGCGCCTGTCACGACTATGGCTGCATAGGTTCGCTGGCCGGCATCTACTCGGCATCGATGCCGGTCTTCGTCGTCGAGAACCGCGCCTCCGGCGGTGTCGCCTATTGCAATATCTACGAGGGCAAGAACCCTCGCCGCCTGAACTACGGGGTCTACGACGAAGGCGTGCGGGAGCGGCTCCTGTTCGTTCAGAACGAGGTCGTGCCCGTCATTGCCGATGCGCTGAGGGACAATGGGCCGATTCCGCTAAAGCCGATCATCCGCCGGGCGCTCGGTATGGGTGACGAGCTGCACTCCCGGAATTCGGCCGCCTCGCTTCTCTTCATGCGTGAGCTCGTCCCGAGCTTCCTGTCCCTTGCCGCTTCAGGTGACGGGCACGTCTCCCGTGCCGTCGAAGCCATGACCGAGGATCACTACTTCTTCTTGCGGCTCTCCATGGCAGCCGCGAAGGCAACCGCCGATGCCGCGCGGAATATCGAAGCCTCCAGCGTGCTCACCGCCATGGCGTTCAATTGCCGCGGCTTCGCCATACGGGTCAGCGGCTTGGGCGACACCTGGTTTCGAGGTCCGCATGCGCACGTGGAAGCGAAGCTTTTCGAGGGGCATACCGAGGACGAGATCAGCTGGATGGGCGGCGAAAGCCCCATCGCCGAGACGGTCGGTCTCGGCGGCTTCGCTCAAGCCTGCGCGCCAACCCTTCAGGACTATCAAGGCGGCTCCTACGAAACGATGCTCCAGCGCAACACCGAGCTTTACGCAATTACCGTCGGAGAGCACCCAACCTATCTGATCCCGCCCCTCGGCTTCCGCGGGTCCCCGACCGGAATCGATATCTTCAAAGTGCTTGAAACCGGAACGCTGCCGGTCCTGGATATCGGCATCGCAGGCCGCGACGGCGGCCAGATCGGGGCCGGCGTCGTGCGGCCGCCGCTCGAATGCTTCGAAGCAGCGGCGGAACCTATCGGCGACGCTATAGTGATGACGCGTGATGCTGACACAGGCTGGGCGTTGTTTGCAGAGATCTGATCATAGGACTTTTGAGTGCGGCGACGTCTTCTCCAGAACGGCGAGGTGCTGCGCGATGCGAAGCTTGCCTATGCGACTTACGGTACGCTGAACAGCGCGGCCGATAATGTCGTGCTTCTGCCGACGTTCTATACCGGCACCCATCTTCGCAACGAGCCTCTGTTTGGCGCCGGCCGCGCCATCGACCCTGCGCGCCACTTCATCGTATCGGTGAACCTGTTCGGCAATGGGTATTCGTCCTCGCCGAGCAACACGGCGCCTCCGCAGGACGGCCCCCGTTTCCCGAACGTCACGCTGTTCGACAACGTCGCCTGCCAGCACCGGCTGCTGACCGAGCATCTCGCGGTTCGCCGTGTCGCACTGGTGCTCGGCTGGTCGATGGCCGCCATGCAAGCCTACCAATGGGCGGCGCAGTATCCCGACATGGTCGGCGCGATCCTCCCTTACTGCGGCGCCGCACGATGCTCCGCCTTGAACCACGCCTTTCTCGACGGACCCAAAGCCGCGCTGCAAGCCGATTGCGCCTGGAACGGCGGCGACTACACCGCCCCGCCTGAAAAGGGCCTCCGGGCTTTCGGCCGGGTCTACGCCTCATGGGCGTACTCCCACGACTTCTTCGCCGATGCGCTCTACCGGGAGCTGGGCTTCGAGACCCTCGAGGACCTCGTGCGAGACTGGGAAGAAGACCACCTGCACTGGGACGCCAACGATCTGATCGCCAAGATCTGGACGTGGCAGAACGGCGACATCAGCCGCAACGACATCTATGGCGGCGACTTCCCCAAGGCCCTGCGAGCAATCACCGCGCGCGCCATCGTCATGCCGTGCCGGACCGACCTCTATTTCGTGCCGGAGGATAACGCAGCGGAAGTCGCGACGATGCGGCACGCCGAGTTGCGGGTGTTCGACTCGCCCTGGGGCCACTGCGTGGCCTCGCCCGGACGATTGCCTGAATTCGAAAAAGCCCTCGACGAGGCCGCAGCAGAACTGTTGAGGCTTAGGCATGAAAGCACTCGTGCTGTCGTCCAGCCCGCGCCGCAACGGAAACTCCGCGCTTCTTGCCAAGGCTTGTGCCGAGGGTCTCGCCGAAGCGGGACATGAGGCGGAGTTTGTCCATGCCGACGATGTCCTCGCCGGCTTCTTGCGGGACTGTCGCCAGTGCCGCAAGCCCGACGGGGAATGCGCCATCGAGGACGGTTTTCGCGATGCGTTCTTCGAGAGCTATCTGCCGGCCGAAGGCTTCATCGCCGCGACGCCGATCTATTGGTACGGCAGCTCCGCGCAGCTCAAGGCGTTTTTCGACCGCACGTTCTGCTATTACGCCGCGTCATATCCAAACTCCGCGCCGGTGATCGACGGCATGATCGGCAAGCGGGTCGGTCTGCTCGTCAGCTCCGAAGAGACCTTTCCCATGGTCTCCGGCGCGGTGATCTGTCAGTTCCAGGAATATTGCCGCTACACGCGCTCGACTTTCGTCGGCGTGGTGCACGGCTACGGCAATGCGCGGGGCGACGTGGCGCGGGATCCAAACGACCCGCTCAAAGCGGCGCGCCGCTTCGGACGTGAGTTCTTCACCAGACATGCAACCGACTACCAGATCGATACGGAGAGGCCCGGGCGGGTCTGGGGCTAACGGCTCACGCCATGCTCAGAACCGCGGTGCCCACAGCAATGAGGCCAATGGATCCCCACTGCAGCCAGCTGACCGGCTCGTGCAGGATCAGGCGGGCGAGGATGACCGTGACGACACCGAACGTGGAGGCAACAACCATGGTGATGTGCGGCGCCGCCGTGGCGGAACCTGCCAGGAACGCGAAGTACCCCAACGTATCGAGGCTGCCTTGCAAACCCACATAAGGCACCCAGCGCGACGGAATGCGTATCGGCACGCGCTGCACGAGCAGGATCAGCACGATGAACGCAAGCCCCGCCCATCGGCCGATCCACACGGTCTGTACCTCGCCGATCATGGGGGCGGCGCTTTGGGCGGTAAGGACAAGGGCCACGTAGGAGAAGCACGCGCCGAGCGCGATGAGGAGCGTGGTCCGGTCAGCTTGTGCCTTGACCGTATCCTCATTGGAGACGGCGTTGCGCGCGATGAGGATGCCGCCGGCAATCACCGTAGCCATGGCGGCCCACTGAAGCAGGCTCGGCCGCACGCCCATGGCAACGTTGACCGCAAGCACAAGGGCCGGGTGAGCCGCGACGATCGGCGCGACGACGGCGATCGGACCGCGCGCGAGGCCCATATAAAGAAGCATGCACATCGTGGCGACCGCGAGCCCGTGGGCGACCGCCATGGCGCATCCGAACGGCGACCACACCAATGGGGGATCCGTGGCAATCACCCAAACCGTGGTCGCCACGGCGCCGACCAGAAGCACGCCGCCATAGGTCAGCGGGGCGCCCAGACTGCGGGCGCTGAACCGGGCCATGAAATCCGCGACGCCGAGCCCCAAGGCGCTCGCCAATCCAAGGAGAGCCGAAATCATCCGGCAAGCCTTGCGCTCGGCCGGACACGCCGTGCAGTGACGCTTTCAGCAATCCAATGTGCTAACCGCCAACCTCGTCCGATGGCCGAGGTGACAATGGGAGGTGTCGGGTGATGCTTCGCTCGTCGTCCAACTTTTCTCGCAATGTCGATTGGACCTGCTCAAGACCTTCCACGAGATCGTGGAAGCGCGCGGTGTGAGCCGTGCGGGCCGAGCGCTCCGGCGCAAGCAGCCCGCCCTCAGCCTCGCCCTTAAACGGCTCGAGGACGCGCTCGACGTAAAGCTGTGCCGGCGCGGACCGCGGGGTTTCGAGCTGACCGACGAAGGCATGCTGGTCGCGGAGACGTGCAGCTCCCTGAACGCCCTGGTCCGCAGCGTGCCCAAGCGGCTCAGCAACATCACCGCGGACCTGCGCGGCAAGATATCCATACAGATCATTTCGAGCCTGGTGTGCGAGCGCTTCGACGCGGCGATATCGCGCTTCCACGATCAGCACCCCAAAGTGGAGATCCTGATCGACGTGACGACGTGGGATTCGGTGGCGGCAGCGCTTCTGCGCGACGAGATCGACGTGGGCGTCGCGTCGGCCCAGACCCTGCGCTCCGATCTTCAATACGACTTTCTGTTCGACGAAATGCACGGCGCCTATTGCGGCCGCTCTCATCCCCTGTACGGCAAGACGTTCGACGACCCCGCGGCTTTGTCGGGACAAGCGTTCGTCCTCACAGGCGCGGATGAGCCCGACCTGCTGACGGCCTACCGCACTCAACATGGCTTGGGGGTCCAGGTGGCCGGCCTTTCGGAACATCTCGACGAGGCGAAGCGGCTGACGATGCTGGGCATCGGCGTGTGCTTTCTCCCCGAAGCGTTCGCGGCGCCAGAAGTTGCGGCGGGACGTCTTTGGCCTCTTTTGAAAGAAGGCGAACAGCCGGCCATGCCCATCTTTGTCATCACGAACCCGCGCGCGCCTCAAAAGCTGGCGCGTCAGCTTCTCCTCACCGAAATCGGATTTCCCCGCGCCGCGAAGTGAAGCGCGTTTCACCATTATTGGGTCATGGAATTTTCAGTCGAAACGTGCGCTGCACCATTGGTCGTCTTAATGCATCCGATTGAGAGAATTGGGCTGTTTCGGCCGTAGCGCGGTCACTACCTTTTCGAAAAGCAACACGCGAGGACAAGAGTTATGGCCGGAAAGAAGACGAGCGGAGCCGACAAGGGTCACGCGCATCGCCATGGGCATCACGGGGTCAGGCGCCAGGACACCCACGGCGCCAAGAGCCTGGAGAGGCTGACAGGGATTTCGCAGTCGAAGCAGGAGGAAGACGTCCGCCGCTCCCTGGAGCTCGGCCTAGAAGCCTCCGATTCCGTGGTCGACCGCAACATCTCGCTGTTCAGCCGCGCGCATCAGCCCGCTTTCGCCGGCATCAACACCTTCATGAGCGCCTATTGCGAGGACATGCGCAGGATTGGCGACTACGAGGCGGCATTTGTCGGCGCTCCATTCGACTCGGCGACAACGTACCGGCCGGGCACGCGGTTCGGCCCCCAAGCGGTGCGCCGGATCTCCGCGCTTTATGACGGCTACTGGTTCGACGGCGGCGTCGACATCTACGAGGAACTCGACCTTTGCGACGCCGGAGACATCTTCGTCATTCCGGGGAATATCGAGAAGACCTTCGACCAAGTCACCAAGGCGATCTCTCACATTTATACGTCGGGCGTGTTCCCGATCATTTGCGGCGGCGACCATAGCCTCGGCTTTCCCAATGTCCGGGGCATCGCGCCCCACATCGACGGCAATGTCGGCATCATCCACATCGATCGCCATATCGATATTCAAGACAAGGATATGGATGAGCGCATGCACACGACGCCCTGGTTCTGGACCACACACGAGGGCTCGATCACCTCGCACCGCGATCACAGTCACATGCATGATGTGGGGTTGCCCAACTGCCATCCGAAGAATCTGGTGCAGATCGGCATCGGCGGCTGGTACGGCAACCGTCCCGGCACCGCCATCGCCAAGCGGCGTGGCACGAGCGTGCTTACGATGCAGGACATCGATACGCACGGTCCGCGAAAGGCCGCCGAGATCGCGCTCGAGATGGCTTGGGAGGGCTGCAAGGCGGTCTACCTTTCCTTCGACATCGACTCGATCGACCCTGGGTTCGCACCGGGCACGGGCTCGCCGGAGCCGGGCGGCCTCCTGCCGCGCGAGGCCTTGGAGATGATCCATACCATCGCCGCCGAAGGCCTGTGCGGCATGGAGGTTGTCGAGGTCTCGCCGCCCTATGACGTCAACGACAACACCGCGCAGCTTGCCTGCCGCGTCATGCTCGACGTCGTCGGGACCCTAATCGCCACCGGGCATCTCGGTCATCGCAACAAAGCCAAGGCTTGATCGCCGCCGAACCGGCGTTGTCGCGGTAAAGCCTCGCGAGAGTACGAATTACGGAATCGGTGGGTGCGAATTGCGGCGCGGGCTTCGGCCCACTCGGCCGACCGTGGTCCGGCCTGGGCTGATTTGATGGGCTGAACGTGCCCGTGAAGGATCATTAGAGTCACCTACGATGGGTCTAAGGATCACTCTCTCAATTATAGTCAAGTATAACTGCCTAATCTACTTATAGTCCGATCGGGAGCAACTGGCCTTTGACTAGACACAAGGCACCTAATCGCTAATCGCGACCGGAAGAACCGACAAGATCAGGTATCTTTGGGCACCTCTACGGACAAGCCGGCGATCCCGCGGCCGGGTTACGCCCGCGCAATTCGAAGTCCATCGCCCATTAATTCGCAAGAGTTCTCTAAGATTAATTCAAGCAATAGTGTTTGACTTGCGAATATCGTATTTTAATTATGGCAAAATAGTCACGCCTCGTAGAAGAATCCGTAGAATTTATCTTATTACATTGCTTGTCTCCATCTTCCGATTATTCTGGCCAGCACAGTGGTCGCAGCGCCATCGGCGCGAGAGAGCAACCGCATGACAGGGGAAAACGGGGGAGACGACAATGACTCGGCGCAATAGGAACATGGGGACCGTCAAGCTCTGCATCGCGAGCGCGATCCTCACGGCTGGGATGAGCATCCCGGCTCAATCCGAAGAGTTTACGCTCGGCGGGACCACGGCATTCACCACGAACTATGTGTTCCGCGGCGTGTCGCAGACGAACAACAATCCGGCCGTGCAGGCGTCCTTGGACGCGGGCTACGGCATCTTCTACGCCGGAATTTGGGGATCCAATGTCGACTTCGGCGGAGGACCCTTCGGCCAGGACATCGCCACCGTCGAGATCGACTATTACGCCGGCATTGCGCCGGAGTGGCAAGGCATCAGCTTCGATATTGCCGGCCTCTACTACACCTATCCCGGCGCCTACGATCCGGCGGGCAATTTCGACTACTTCGAGTTGAAGACCGGCGCGTCCTACACCTTCGGCGAGGCGTTCACCGTGGGCGTGGCCAATTACTGGACGCCCGATTACTCCGGCGAGATCGGTGACGGCGACGCGCTGGAATTCTCCGCGGAGTATGCCTTCGGCGGCAAGCTGTTCAACTTCTTCACACCCAGCGTCAGCGGCCTAGTCGGGCGGCAATGGACCGAGGTCGTCGACTTCACCTACTGGAACGCCGGTCTCACGCTCGGCTTCATGGACAACTTCGCCGCCGACATCCGGTACTGGGATACGGATCTGAGCGACGCAGGGTGCGCAGGCTTCATCGGGTCTGCGAACAACTGCGATTCACGCGTGGTCGGCACGATCTCGGCGTCATTCTGATAAGAGCCTGTCCAGCTCCAAAATATAAGAGCCTGTCCAACACCTTTAGGGGGCGCCGCTGCGGCGCCCCGTTTTATTTGTCTGCGAAGAATGGGCCCGAACGCGCGTCGCTTGTCAGAGCGCCGGCATCGGCTCGGCCGCTTTGGCGCCAGGCACCAGACCGAGCGCTCGCTCGGCGGACTTGATGGTGTTCACCAGCAGCATGGTCACGGTCATCGGACCGACCCCGCCCGGTACCGGCGTAAGATACGATGCTTGGGCCCGCACGCCCTCGAAGTCGCAGTCACCCACGAGCCGGGCCATCGGGCAGCCGGTTGATGCCCACATCGACCACGCGCCGGGCTTGACCATCGACGCCGAGATCAGGCTGGGGTGCCCCGCCGCCACGACGAGAAGATCGGCCAACCTTGTAAACTCCCCGAGATCGCGCGTCTTCGCATGACAGACCGAGACCGTCGCTTCGCGTTGCATCAGCATCAGGGCCATCGGCTTACCGACAATGTTGCTGGCCCCAACGACGACCGCATTGCGCCCGCTGACCTCGATGCCCTCGTGCTCGAGCAACCGCATCACACCGTATGGCGTGCAAGGGGGAAAGACGGTATTGCCGATGACGAGACCGCCGACATTGTAGAGATGGAATCCATCGACATCCTTTTCGGCGTCGATAGCCCCCAGTACCTCCTCCAAGTCGAAGCTCGGCGGCAGCGGCAATTGCACGAGAATGCCGTCAATGCTCGGATCCCTGCCGCACTCTCGAATCTTGTCGCAGATTTCCGACTGCGTGACCGTCGCCGGATAAAACAACTGTTCCGACCAGATGCCGACATCCTGGCAGGCCCTGATCTTGTTGCGCACATAGACCGCCGACGCCGCGTTGTCGCCGACCATGATGACGGCAAGGCCGGGCGATCGTCCGCCTGCCTGTCTCAACCGGGCCACACGCCGCTTGCAGTCTTCGCGTTCGGCGGCGGCAACCGCCTTGCCGTCGATGATCTTGGCTACCATTCGGAAGTCGACCCCTGCTTCGCGGCGGTACGCTCAAGCGCCAGTCGGCCCGCCCGTCCCCGCTCGGAAAGATGAGGCGGCCACGCCGAAATGACATGACCGCCTTTGATCAAGAGCGTCCGCGGAAGAGGAGGGTTCAGCGACGTGCGGCTCTTGACATGTTGCGTATGCCCATTTTGCCGGGGTTTTCTGAGATGAATTCGCGTTCAGCGACGCTTTTTTGCCTTTTTGCGCCACGGGCGAGATTTAGCGAGGCCGAGCGAACATTGATGCCTCCAATGTTGCGGATCAGAAAATTCAGCCTTTTGCGCTTGATCCCTCATGACTAGCTTCGAGCCATGAAGCCGATCCTCGTTCTGCAAAACGACTCCGTTGAAGGTGCGGGACGCCTGTCTACGCAGATGATCGAGCGCGGCTTCAAGCAGCATACCTTGCTTGGCTGGGAGGCTCAGTACGACTGCCTGAACAGCGATGACTTCAGCGCACTCGTCGTTCTTGGCGGTCCGCAAAGCGCCTACCAAACCGAGGAATATCCCTATCTGCGCGACGAGATTGCCCTATGCCGGGACTTCCTGAATGCGGGCAAACCGATCCTTGGCCTTTGTTTGGGCGCGCAACTTCTCGCCTGTGCCGCCGGCGGCGAGGTCGAGCCCGGGGAACGCAAGGAAGTCGGCTGGTACGATCTCAGACTCTGCAAGGCGGCGATTGAGGACCCGCTGTTGCACGGCCATCCGGAAACGCTCGTCTCCTGCCACTTCCATGGAGACCGCATTCGCGATGTCCCCGGCGGCATCAAGCTCGCATCGTCGGCGCTGACGCCGATCCAGCTGTTCCGTCTCGGCGAAAACGCCTACGGCTTCCAGTATCACGCAGAGGTCGACGAGACGCTGCTCGAACTGATGTGCCGCAACAACGCTGACTACCTCGTCGCCGGTGGGGTGAATATCGAGACGGTGATCGAGGACGGCCGGACGTTTCTCCCCGACTTCGAGCGTCACTGCCGCACCGTGCTCGATCGCTGGTTGGACCTGGCTGCGGCACCGGCTTAAGCCTCTTTGATCAGCGCCAGCAGCTCGCGGAACAACGGCGTATCGGCGCGGCGCATCCACTCGAACACCACCATTTCGGCGCTGACGATGACAATGCCCGCCGCCCGCATGCGCGCGACCGCGAGGGTCTTATCCGTCTCATGACGGCTGGATGTCGCATCGGCGGCGACGAACACGTCATAGCCGGCCTGCTTGAGGTCGAGGGCGGTCTGCTGGACGCAGACATGCGTCTCCGTGCCCCCAACAACAACCTGCTCGCGCGCGGCTGCCACGATACGGCGGCGGCATTCGTCCTCGGCGAAACAGGAAAAATGGATCTTCTGCATGAAGCTGTTCGCTGAAACTTTGCAGGAAAGCCCCTCGCTCGTCGGCCCGATCCCCTTCGGGTAATGCTCCGAGACGAGGACGGGGATGTTCATGCGGTCGGCCGCTGCGGCTAGAAGACCGGCTTTCCGCAACGTTCTCTCGCCGTCGACGACAGCCGGAAGCAGCCGCTCCTGCATATCCACGAGCAGGAGAAGGGACTTGTCGCGGTCGATCAGCATGTCCCTCACTTCTATTTGCGGCGAACGCCGGGGCGCTTCGCCGTCATTTGCTCGCGGGCGCACGCCCAAACGGCAAGCACGGCGGTGCGAAGCGCGTGGCCGTCGCACGCCAAGATGCGCGTC